>DKKR01000061.1:0-23414 GCA_002455375.1 Bacteroidetes bacterium UBA6661 | reverse complement strand
ATATGCCAAGGCACAATGCCATGTGCCATAAGGGTGTCTTTGGTATATTTTTCGACCGCTGCCTTCCAGTTTCTGGGCAGGCTGTCGAGTGGAGATTCGCCATAGCGGTCAAGGTCAATGTAGTGTCGTGCGGCTTCGTCTTTAACGGCATAACGTCTTTTGTCGGGGTCAACGGCATGTTCTTCAACAAAATCAATGTTGACTTTGTAGAAGCGCATTAATTTAGAAGGCAAGGTAAAGACAGCTATTTTGTTAATTCGTTTATGGGCAAAAAATCCCCAGCCATAAACCAACAAGCTGATGATGCATAAAAGCAAGACAATTGAAAAAGTTTTTCTTTTCATGTAAATTGTTGAAGCGTTAAAAATAGTTGTTTTTAATTGATTTGACATTTTAAGCAGAAGTGCTATTGATTATTTGCGTGCTTAGATTGTGCCATAATTCAGATGCTTACCATTAAAGTGATGTCAAATGATTAAATTTGCAACAGACAATTTTTTATTATGGAAACGAGTAAGGAAACTGCTGTAGCAGCAAATTATTTTATTGAACTGGAAGAGCGTTATGGCGCACATAACTATCATCCGTTGCCGGTGGTGTTAAGTCGTGGCGAAGGTGTTTTTGTCTGGGACACAGAAGGCAAACAATATTTTGATTTTTTATCGTCATACAGTGCAGTGAATCAAGGTCATTGTCATCCACGCATTGTGACTTCGTTAGTTGAGCAGGCAGGAAAGTTGGCACTTACGTCAAGAGCTTTTTATAATGACAAACTTGGTGAATATGAAAAATATGTAACCGAATTGTTTGGCTATGATAAACTGCTGCCGATGAATTCGGGTGCAGAAGCTGTAGAAACTGCTATTAAACTATGCAGAAAATGGGCATATAAGAATAAAGACATAGCACGCAATCAGGCAAAAATTATTTTTTGTGAAGGGAACTTTCATGGGCGAACTATTTCGATTATCTCTGCTTCGACAGACCCTACTGCATCAACAAACTATGGTCCGTTTACTCCGGGGTATGTAATAATCCCATATAATAATCTGGCAGCATTGGAAGATGCCCTCTCCGACCCTAACGTGGCAGGCTTTATTGTTGAGCCTATACAGGGTGAAGCCGGGGTTGTTGTTCCTGATAATGGCTATTTATCGAAAGCAGCAGCGTTGTGCAGAGAGAATAATGTTTTGTTTATTGCTGATGAAATTCAAACAGGATTGGCACGTACCGGAAAAATGCTTGCCTGCGATTATGAAAACGTAAAACCGGATATTTTGATTCTGGGAAAAGCATTGAGTGGTGGCATGCTTCCGGTGAGTGCTGTTTTAGCAAATGATAATGTTATGCTGACGATTCAGCCCGGAGAACATGGTTCTACCTATGGAGGAAACCCATTGGCCTGTGTAGTTGCAACAACAGCATTGCAGGTAATACTTGATGAAAAGTTATCGGAGAATGCAACTAAACTTGGTGAAATACTTCGTAGTGAGTTAAATAAATTTAAGCATGAAATGCTTACTCTGGTTAGAGGTAAAGGATTGATGAATGCTATTGTGATTAAACCAAGTAAAGGAAAAGATGCTTGGGATGTTTGTTTGAAACTGGCAGCAAATGGCATTTTAGCCAAGCCCACTCATGGTGATATTATCAGATTTACACCACCATTGGTGATGACAGAAGAACAGCTTTATGAATGTATTGCGATAATCAAGAAAACATTAAATGAATTTTAGTTCATTTCATTGGGGTTCTCTTTTTTCAGTATAGCACCCATTATCAATGCAACAATTACATAAATAATTACTGAGCTGACAAAGGCAAATATTGTCATCACTGCCGGTGTCATAAATTTAGCCTGCATTTTCATTGACATGTCAATCTGCTCATCAGATAAGCCTTGTGTCTGCATTTGCTCCTGTGCTTTTTGAATGGCAAAATCCATGTATTCCGGATTAATGAAATTGAAATACAAGTAAGTGAAAACAGCACTGCATACAGCCATAACCAAGCCGGTTTTAAATGCCATGCCAAAAGCCCTTCCAAATGAAATAAAACCTTCGTTTGCTTTCTTCTCTTCGTTGATAACTGCCCTGAAACAAAATACAACAATGACAATCATTATCAACATACTAAGCCATTTTAGTTTTTCCTGCGTTTCGTTACCTAAAATATAACCTACTAATGTCCAAGCAAAACCAAGCAAGGCACCTAATATTCCATATTTGATAAATGATTTCATTTTGTTTTGATTTAATATTTACAAGCCAAAATTAGTTTTTTAATGCATACAAAGAAATTTAATGTCATGACTGTAACCAAAGTAAATCGGAAATGTGCTATTTTAGCAGCTACAAAAGAACATAATGTATGATAACAAAAATTGAAATGAACCATGTTGAATTACTCGAATGGTTGAAGGCACTGGATTTTTACAAGAATGAATTGAGATTTTGGCGCAAACATCTATCGCATGTAGTTGTAAGCAATACAAACAAAGATATACTTCGCGAAGCTGAACATTTTCAGAATCAGGTTATCATTCAGGTTGACCAGATAGACTTGTTACATCACGATGTAAAACAATTCGAAAACAAATTAGACCAAGAGTTTGAATCAGTGAGTAAGGGTGGAAAATTTTCACAACAAATTGTTGATGTAGAAGCATCGCTTCGCGAGCGGATGAAAACATTTGAACATATTTATGTTGACCTGAAACATGATTACTATTCTTTTCTGAGAAAATATATGTAATCTGTAGTTTAAGTTTCTTTAAAAAGTTTTCAATAGCAGGGTATGAAAAAACATACCCTGTTTTCATTTTAATAACCAAAGCATACCTTATCTTTGAAAAGTAGTAAATTCCATTATGAGTAATTATTTAGATGAATTAAATCCATCGCAGCGTGATGCAGTTGAGTGCATGAAAGGCCCAAGTATGATTATTGCCGGTGCGGGTTCAGGAAAAACCAGAGTGCTTACCTACAGAATCATACACATGATAAACAATCAGGTTGACCCTTTTAATATTCTGTCTTTAACCTTTACGAATAAAGCAGCCCGTGAAATGAAAAAACGCATCGTTGAAAAAGTTGGTCATGATGCTCAAAATTTATGGATGGGTACTTTTCACTCTGTGTTTGCTCGTATTTTAAGAATTGAGGCCGAGAAAATTGGGTTCCCTGCAAATTTTACCATTTATGATTCTGACGACTCAAAAAGTCTGATTAAAAAAATTATCAATGAACAGAATCTTGATGACAAAACCTACAAACCCTCATTAGTGCTGAACAGAATCTCGTCAGCAAAGAATAATCTATTTTCTGTAACCGACTACCTGAATCATTCCGAACTGACCAATGAAGATAAAATGGCGGGCAAACCAAAGATAGGTATGCTTTACGAAATTTATCAAAAGCGACTGAAGCAGTCTGATGCCATGGATTTTGATGATTTGTTATTCAACACCTATTTACTTCTGAAAAATCATCCTGATGCATTGTCGAAGTATCAGAATAAGTTTAAATATGTTATGGTTGATGAGTTTCAGGATACTAACTATGCACAGTACATTATAGTCAGGAAATTGGCAGCAGCACATGAAAATATTTGTGTTGTGGGTGATGATGCACAAAGTATCTATGCATTCAGAGGCGCTAACATTCAAAATATTCTCAACTTCGAAAAAGACTATCCGGATTTAAAGACTTTTAAGTTGGAGCAAAATTATAGAAGCACCAAGACCATAGTTAGTGCTGCCAATAATGTAATTGCCAACAACAGAAATCAACTTAAAAAAGAAGTATGGACAGAAAATACAGGTGGCGAAAAAATCAGACTACTTAGAGCATTGAGCGACAATGAGGAAGGTGCACAAGTGGCACAGGCTATCTTCGAAGATAAAATGAATCTGCATTTTAAAAATAAGGATATAGCTATACTTTATCGCACCAATGCACAGTCGAGAAGTTTAGAAGAAGCATTACGTAAATTAAATATTCCATACAGAATTTTCGGAGGATTATCTTTTTATAAGCGAAAAGAAATAAAAGATCTGTTGGCCTATTTTCGACTTACTATAAATCCTTATGACGAAGAAGCGCTTGACAGAATATATAACTACCCTACCCGAGGCATCGGAAAAACCACTTATGAAAAGTTATTAGTACTTGCTGACGCACGCACTTGTACGCTGTGGGATGTGATGCAGGATATTAACGATCGTGAAATTGATATTGCATCAGGAACAAAAACTAAAATCAATGAGTTTGTTACTATGATGCAAAGTTTTTCTGTTTTAGCAAAGACTCAAAATGCTTATGATGTGGCAAGTCACATTGCCCAGTCAAGTGGATTGTTGAAAGAGTTATTTAATGATAAAACAGCAGAAGGTATCAGTCAATACGAGCATATACAGGAGTTGCTTGCAGGGATTAAAGAGTTTAGCGATGGTGCACAAACACCTCTTGAAGCACCATCATCAGAACTGGAGCAATCAGAAATAAAATTGCTGAANNGAGTTTAAGGAAGTTTTTGTTTCCGGGCTGGAAGAGAATTTATTTCCATCGCAGTTGGCTGTTAACTCGCGTGACGAACTTGAAGAAGAAAGGCGTTTATTCTATGTTGCCATTACCAGAGCAGAAAAGCGTCTTACACTAAGCTATGCCATGACACGTTATCGTTGGGGAACATTAACAGGCTGCGAACCCAGTCGTTTTCTTGAAGAAATCAATCCGGAATTTTTGGATGCACTGCCGGTTATTGACAATAAGATGTCTCCAACAGCTATTAGACAAGGTAATGGTGTCCCCAGCTTCAGTTCCAACAGTTTTACAAAAAACAATCTTAAGCCAATAGTCAAAAAACCTGTTGCCAAACAAACCGACCCAAAATTGTTTGAGAACTTTATTCCTGACGACCCGAAAAGAATTGAAATTGGAATGAGTGTATTACATCAGCGGTTTGGCAAAGGAAAAGTAGTACTATTGGAAGGCAACCTGCCTGACATGAAAGCTACGGTGAACTTTGAAGGTGAAGGACAAAAACAACTTTTGTTGAAGTATGCGAGATTGAAGATTGTTGAATAAGATTCAGGCAAAAATTTTTGAAGGATTTAAAATATTATTGGGGTCAAAAAGCTTTTTTATTCCTTTTTGAAGTGCAATTTCACCTTCTGAAAAACGTATAGACATATAATTTTTTTGCACCCATCCTATTCCATGTTCTCCTGAAATGGTTCCATTAAGCGACACACAAAGTTCAAATATTTCCTGAATACCTAAAGGCAATTTTCGATTCCACTCTTCATCAGTCATGCCATCTTTAATAATGTTGACATGCAGATTTCCATCACCTGCATGTCCATAACAAACACTTCGGAAACCATATTTGTCCCCGATTTTTTTTACTCCTGCAAGCAATAAAGGCAAACTTGCACGAGGCACAACTGTATCTTCTTCTTTATACACAGAATGTGACTTTACAGCTTCGCCTACTGCGCGTCTTGCACGCCAGAGATCTGCTTTTTGCTGTGCACTTTCAGCAAACATCACTTCATCACAATCGTGCTGATACATCACTTCTGAAATTTTTTCGCAGTCCTTAAATAAAACATCTTTGTTGTTGCCATCAACTTCAATAAGTAAATGTGCAATATGATCTTCCTTCAGTGGAACTTTTACATCAGTAAATTTCATCACAAATTCAATGGCATCACGTTCCATAAATTCCATAGCAGAAGGTGTAATTCCTGCTCTGAACACTGCTGAAACAGCTTCGCATGCTTTTTCGGCAGAACGAAAAGGAATCAGCATCAACAAAGTTTCTGTTGGTAATGGAATTAGCTTCAACACCACTTTTGTAATGATACCTAATGTACCTTCACTACCTATCATCAATTGAGTTAGATTATATCCTGTTGAATTTTTAAGCACATTGGCACCTGTCCATATTATCTCGCCTGTTGGGAGCACTACTTCGCAATTCAACACATAATCTTTAGTAACACCATATTTCACAGCCTTAGGCCCACCACTACACTCTGCAAGATTACCACCAATAAAACAACTTCCTCTGCTTGCCGGGTCAGGAGGATAAAACAATCCTTTGGCTTCAACGGCATCACGCAAATGCTGATTAATTACCCCTGTTTCGACAGTGCATTGAAGATTTTTATCATCAATGTCAATAATTTTATTTAACCTCTCTGTAGATAAAATAATTCCACCATGCACAGGCAAAGCTCCACCGCTTAAACCGGTACCTGCACCTCGAGGCGTGACAGGAATAAAATGGGTATTGGCAAGTTTCAATATTGCTGAAATCTCATTGGCATCAGAAGGTTTTACGATTACTTCAGGTTTAAATAACAAATCTTCTGTTTCGTCACTACCATAGATTGTACATGATTCATCATCATTGACAACAAACTTTTCACCACAAATAAACCTTAGTTTTTCAAGAATTTCTTTAGTGACCATATTATATGATGTGCCACTACTACGCTGCTGCAAATTTTCCATTACACTTGTGTTGCGGTTTTATGTTTGGTTAACAAAAGTAAGCCCATAAAGGTGATGCCGCCATTAAGAATTATTAACTCATTCCCGAATTTATAACCACCAAGCCACTGCACAGAGTTTATATCAATAATATAGCAGATAACAGGAGATAATATTCCAATGACAGGTACTGCTTTATCAATTACATTTCTCCTGGTAAGAATTCCAAAAGCAAAAAGACCAAGCAACGGGCCATAGGTATAATTTGCTGCTCTGAAAATCTGACGTATTACAGCCTGATCATTTATGGCATGAAACAAAACGATAACACCCAGCAATACAAAACCAAAAATAATGTGAACACTTTTTCTGATTCGTGTCTTTTGTATTTCATTGTATTTACCTTCCTCAAAACCGAGAAAATCAATACAGACAGAGGCTGTAAGTGCTGTCAGTGCACCATCGGCACTTGGATAAGCAGCGGAAATCAGACCGATGATAAAGCATATAGCTGAAAAAGTGCCGAGATAATGCATGGCTATTGTCGGGAACAAATCATCAGTGGTACGTTCAGGAATAACTATGCCCTGATGCTGAATGAAAATATACAACAATGCACCCAGACAGAGGAAAATAAAATTCACAAACACTAAAATGATACTAAATGTCATCATATTTTTTTGTGACTCACCAACATTCCTGCAACTAATATTTTTCTGCATCATTTCCTGGTCAAGTCCTGTCATAGCAATGGCAATAAACATACCTCCAAAAAAATGTTTCGGAAAAAACACTTTCGACTTCCAGTCCCAAACAAAAATATCTGAATATGGACTTGACTTGATTGAAGAAAGCACATCAGCAAAACTGAAATTAAGCTCTTTGGCAATCAGATAAACAGAAATCAAAAGCGAAAGCAACATAAAAGTTGTTTGCAATGAATCTGTCCACACAATTGTTTTTACACCACCTTTAAATGTATATGCAAGTATCAGTAAAACAAACACCAATACAGTCACCCAGAAAGGGACACCCCAGGCCTGAAAAATAAATAACTGCAACACATATACTACAATGTACATTCTGAACGAAGCACCAACAACACGCGAAAGAATAAAGAAGAAGGCACCCGTCTTGTAAGTTTTTTCTCCAAGCCTTGACTTCAGATAAACGTAAATTGAAGTCAGATTCATGCGGTAATAGACTGGTAACAATACAAAAGCAATGACAGCATATCCTAGCAAATAACCAAGCACCATTTGGAAATATGAAAAACCTCCTGTGCCAACATCACCGGGCACTGACATAAATGTTACACCTGATAACGATGCACCAATCATTCCATATGCAACCACATACCATCGTGAACTTCTGTTACCAACAAAATAACTCTGATTGTCGGCATTACGAGAAGTGTAAAAAGTAATTGCAAACAGCAGGACGGTATAAACCAAAACCACTGATAAAATTAATGCTGGACTCAAATGTTTTAAATTTAGAATACAAGAATAACTGTTTGAAAACCTTTGACAACGCAAGCAAGATGGTATTTTTAAACAACGTATATTTGACAACATCATTTAAATTTACCTCAGGTGGAACAGTATCCGTCACGTATATTAGAAGAGGCAGTTAACGAACTTTCGCGTCTGCCCGGCATTGGTCGTAAAGGTGCTTTGCGTCTTGCATTGCATTTGCTTAAGCAGAACCCTGCCGATGTACAGCGTTTGGGTAATGCTGTAATACAATTACGTTCATCGGTAGTTTACTGCCAGCAATGTCATAATATTTCTGAAAATTCTTTATGTGCCATCTGTACAAATCCAAGACGTGATAACAGTGTGATTTGTGTTGTGCAGGATATTAGAGATGTTATGGCAATTGAAAACACAGCACAATTTAATGGTATGTATCATGTTCTTGGCGGCATTATTTCTCCAATGGATGGTATTGGCCCTTCGCAACTGAATATTGATTCGTTGGTTGAAAAAACTACTAACGGAATTATTAACGAAGTAATAATGGCGCTAAGTGCTACCATGGAAGGTGACACAACTGTGTTTTATATCTCCAAGAGATTAAAAGACGCTGATGTTAAGATTACAATACTTGCACGAGGCGTTGCCATTGGGGGCGAATTGGAATTTGCCGATGAGGTGACATTGGGCCGCTCGCTAATTAACCGTGTACCTTACGAAAATACATTAGTAAAATAACTGCCAATTATTCATTGGCCATTAATCTTTACAAATTTCCTCTCAATGCCTGTTCGCGCTCAATTGCTTCAAAAAGAGCTTTGAAGTTTCCTTTTCCGAAAGATTTAGCACCGCAACGCTGAATGATTTCAAAAAATACTGTTGGTCTGTCCTGAACAGGCTTGGTGAATAACTGAAGCAGATAACCTTCGTCATCACGATCAACTAAAATATTCAGTTTCTTAATGGTAGCAACATCTTCGTTAATTTTCCCAACACGATCCCAAACTTCTTCATAATAAACCTCAGGTACATGTAAGAACTCCACTCCCCTATTTCGTAATTCTGTTACCGTTGTAATAATATCATCAGTAGCAATAGCAACATGCTGCACTCCTGCTCCATGATAAAATTCAATGTATTCTTCAATCTGTGATTTGCGTTTGCCATCTGCAGGCTCATTTATCGGGAATTTAATATAACCGTTACCATTACTAACCACCTTACTCATTAAAGCAGAATATTCTGTTGAAATATCGCTATCATCAAAGGTAATTAGCAACTTAAATCCCATAACATCTTCATAAAATTTAACCCACTCATTCATGCGCCCCAGTTCAACATTGCCCACGCAATGATCAACATGTTTTAGCCCAACAGAAGTTGTTTTTACACTGCTCTTAGCCGGAGAATATCCCGGCAAAAATGCCCCTTTGTAATTTTTTCTTTCTACAAATTTATGTACAGTATCACCATAGGTATGAATGGCAGAAATTTTTACTTCGCCAAACTGGTCACTCATAACAGTAGGTTGTGTGTGTGCTTTTGCACCCCGGCTCATAGTTTCGTAGAATGATTTTTCGGCATCATCAACCCAAATAGCTAAAAACTTAACACCATCGCCATGTTGTGCTACATGTCTTGTAATCTCACTATCAGGATGCATGGCACTTGTCAACACCAAGCGTATTTTACCTTGCTGTAATACATACGATGCTCTGTCACGAACACCGGTTTCAGGCCCTGAATAGGCTATTAATTCATAGCCCCAGGCCATCTGATAATAATATGCAGACTGCTTGGCATTGCCTACATATAGTTCTACGTGGTCGGTTCCGTTTAAAGGAAGAAAATCTTCTGCCATTTTGATTTAATATTAGAATGAGAGACAAAAGTAATCATTTTTAAAATGAAAGTATATAAAGGTTTTATTAAAGTTTGACACAATAATTCATATAAATTCGCACTCTTAAAGTTTTGTTTTAAAATCAGTTCTTCTTGGGAAGTATTTTTATTGGATTATATCGTTTGTTTGTAAGAAAGACTATCCTGTTTTCAGGTTTTGTTCTGTTAGTTGCTGCTGTTAGCATAGCAGGAATTAAAAGGCTCAACATTACTGAAAACATATTTGCCATTCTTCCAAAAGGTCAGGAGTTTCAGAAATTCAACACTCTTCTTGAATCAAAAAATATTTCTGATCAGGTAGTATTTTCTTTATCTTTAGCAAAAGACTCAAACCCTGATGAGTATGCTGAGGTGGCAGAGCATATTAAAAGCACTTTAGATTCGGTTTCCAATAATTTATTGACAGACATTGTTGCAATAAGACCCGATGTACAGCAGGAAGTTTATGATTACTATTTTTCGCATTTTCCACTGCTGATTGACAGCAATTATTATTCATTGATTGCAAAAAGGACAGAGAATGATTCAATCACTGTTTCAATAAAAAGCGATTACGAAAAGCTTACCAATCCATCCGGTTTATTTATCAAACAATTCATTCTGAATGACCCTTTAGGTATTACGGCTGAATATTTTAAACAATTAGGCATCATAGGCAACAGCAGTAATTATATTGTTGAAGATGGTATCATTTTTACTCCGGGCAAAAAAGCTATCCTCATTACCGGCCGCCTGAATTATGACAGTCGCAATACTGAAAAAAACATCCAACTAAGCAACCTACTTACTGCTGCAGAAAAAAAATGGAATACTGAAAACTCAGAATACAAATTATCACACTTCGGTACTTTTGAAATTGCAGCACAAAATGCTGTGCAGATAAAGAAAGACACCAACCTGACCATGATTCTTTCCTTATCACTAATCATGCTCATCCTGATTTTATATTACCGAAAGCTTAGCATTCCAGTTCTATTTATTCTGCCTGCAGTATTTGGTGGCATGATAGCACTTGGAATGATGGGATTTCTTCGTCCTGAAATTTCAGCCATTTCATTGGCAACTGGAGCTATTGTTATTGGAATCATACTTGATTATTCATTTCACTTTTTTACACATCTTCAGCATACCAAGTCCATTGAGGAGACTTTAAAAGAAATTACTGTGCCGCTGCTTACAGGAAGTGTTACAACTGTATTAGCACTTCTTGCGTTAAACTATACGAACTCTGTTGTCTTGGGAGATTTTGGACTTTTTGCATCAATGGCATTAGCAGGTTCAGCATTTTTTACTCTTGCAGGACTACCTGTTATAATAACTTTAACCCGCTTTGATTACACACAACATAAACCCATTAAGTGGTTTAAGATTCCAACCATCAATCCATCAATAGTAAAATTTACCATTGTCGCCATCTCACTGATTACCGTTTATTTTTATTTTGAAGCATCAAACATTCGTTTCAACAGCGATGTGGAAGCTTTAAGTTTCCATCCTGCTGAATTGAAAAATAAAGAAGCTGAGTTAACGGGTATTAATCCATCAATTGAAAAAAAGATATATCTGATTGCCTCCTCTGAAAATTATGAATCTGCAGTTGCTGCAAACTACAAAGCAGGAACATTAATAAAGAATCTGACTACACACGGCATCATCAAAAACACTTTGTCCACAGCAGATTATTTTATTCCTGATACACTATTACAGCAACGTCATGATAGATGGAAACATTATTGGCAAGAAAATAAGGTGCGTGTAAACAATCAAATCAGTCATGCTGCAAGTGAAGCCGGTTTCAGTGAAAATGCGTTTGCCCCATTTCAAGAATTGATTGAAAATAACACCTATCAACCATTTTCAAAAGATTTATTGAAAACAATGGGCTTAGACTTAATGGTTGATTCAAATTCCAGAGAATCAGTCTTTATTTCATCATTTACAGTGTCAACAGCACAGAAAGACTCTGTTAAAGCATTATTTAAAGATATCCCACAACTGACAGTTTTTGACCGAAGCGAAATGGCATCATTGCTGCTTGAGTCTGTTCGTAGCGACTTCAACTACCTTCTGTATCTTACTGCAGGTATGGTGTTTTTTACCTTACTGATTATTTATGGCCGCATTGAACTTACTCTACTTGCGTTTATGCCAATGGTAGTAAGTTGGATTTGGATTTTAGGAATGTCATCAATGCTTAATATTGAATTTAACTTTGTAAATATTGTTATTACTACATTTATTTTCGGATTGGGTGACGATTTCAGCATTTTTGTTACGGATGGTTTACTGCATCGTTACAAATTCAGAAAAGATAATTTAAAATCTTATCAGGCAGCAATTTTATTATCAGCCTTGACAGTAATTGTAGGAACCGGTGTATTGTATTTTGCAAAGCATCCTGCTATTCACTCTATCGCAGCATTAAGTGTTATAGGCATTACCTGCATTTTACTGATTTCATTTCTTGTGCAACCATTTATTTTTAATCTCTTTGTAGAACGCAGAATCAGAAATGGACACAATCCTATTTCATTTCTGCAACTATTCATGTCCATTTTTTGTTTCAGTTATTTTATTTCCGGCTGCCTTTTATTTTATCCTGTTCTGTTGCTCATCACTATTTTTCCGGCACCCGTTAAAGTCAAAAGAAAGGTTGTAAATTTTCTTACTTCAAAGTTTGCTGCATCAGTTCTGTATTCAGGTATTCATGTAAAAAAGAAATTTTACAATCTTGATCAACTTGATTTTAAAAAGCCTTCAATTATTATTGCCAACCACTCCTCTTTCCTTGACATTATGATAATGCTTATGCTGAATCATAAAGTAATTATCATGGCTAAAGATTGGGTTTATCGTTCACCGTTGTTTGGAATGGTGGTGCGCTATGTTGGCTATATTTTTTCTGAAGATGGAACAGAGGAGAACATAACCAACATAAAAGCTAAAATGAATGAAGGTTATTCCATTATGATTTTCCCTGAAGGCTCTCGTTCATCTGATGGCAATCTTAATCGTTTTCATAAAGGTGCATTTTATCTTGCAGAGAAACTTAATGCCGATATTCAACCGGTAATGATTCATGGTGCAGGTGATGTCTCGCCAAAGAATGAGATGATGGTTAAAGATGGCACCATAAATGTAAAAGCATTATCAAGAATATACGCAAATGATTTGACTTGGGGTAACGATTACAGAAGCAGACAAAAATCAATTACATTATATTTTAAAGAACAATATAAAAAGTTTAAAGACGAGCGGGAAGATGCAGACTATCTCTGGCGTAAAATTTATTACAACTATATTTTCAAAGGTCCGGTCTTAGAGTGGTATGGCCGCATTAAATGGAATCTGGAAAAGAAAAATTATGACTTCTACAACAGTTGTATTGGAAACAGATTATTGATTACAGACCTTGGTTGTGGTTATGGATTTATGGACTTGTTTCTTCATTATAAAAATGTTGAAAGAAAAATTGTCGCGGTAGATTATGATGAAGACAAGATTGCCATTGCATCAAATGTTTGGAATAAGAACAACAACTTACAATTTAAATCGGAAGATATTACAAAAACAGATATACAATCGTCTGATGTAATTTTTCTTAACGATGTTTTGCATTATTTAAAAACAGAAAGCCAGGAATTGGTATTACAGAAATGTGCACAAGCCCTGCTACCCGAAGGAATAATTTTTATTCGTGATGGCATATCAGATGACATTAAACATGAAAATACTAAATTTACAGAGTTATTGTCAACAAAACTTTTTTCATTTAATAAAAAGACAAATGATCTCAATTTTTTCAACGCTGACTTTATTTATCAATTTGCAAAAAAACACAATCTGAAAGTTGAAGAACATAAACATTCCAACAAAACATCAAACCGGCTTTTTGTACTTAGCAAATGAAAATTAATGAGAATATAAATTACGACTTTGCAATTATCGGAGGAGGGTTTGCCGGCATGGTTTGTGCATATATTCTTGCTAAAGAAGGCTTCAAGGTTGCTTTGCTTGAAAAAAACATTCAGTTAGGTGGAAGCCTTCAGATTTTCAGTCGTGACAAAAAAATTCTTGATACCGGTCTCCATTATATTGGCGGTTATGATGAAGGACAAAATCTTAATAAGTTATTTAATTATTTTGGCCTAAAAGACACTTTACAAACAGTTAGAATGAATGAGGATGGCTATGACTACATCAGTTTTAATGATGGCAGAAAATATGCACATGCTATGGGTTATGAAAATTTCATCAGTTCACTATGTAAAGATTTTCCGGACGAGGAACATGCCATAAACCTTTTTTGCTGCAAAATACAGGAGTACTGCCATAGGTTCCCATTATACGACCTGAATAATAATATTGCTGATGGTTACTTTAGCGAAGACCTGAGAAATGAAAATGCATGGGAGTATATTTCATCAATAACAACCAATAAAACATTGCAAAATGTATTGGCAGGAAACAATATGCTGTATGCAGGTGTCAAGGAAAAGACACCTTTGTTTGTTCATGCATTAATCTTCAATAGTTATATCTGTGGAAGCTATAAGATTGTTACAGGTGGTGCACAATTAATCAAACAATTTTCAAAAAACATACGTAAAGCCGGTGTTGACATCTACACGCATAAACAAGTTACAGGAGCAACATTCGGTACTGACAATAAAATTTCTCAACTGCTATTTGATAATGGGGATAAAATATCTGCAAAAAATTATATTTCTGCAATTCACCCTAACGAAACTATTTCACTTTTTGGTGCGAAGCGCTTTTCAAATGCATGGGTTAAGAGAGTAAGCCGATTGGAACAAACCATATCTGCATTCCTCCTACAAATTACTTTTAAACCAAAATCATTTCCCTATCTCAATTACAATATCTATCATTTTTTTAATGATGACGTTTGGGAAACGATTAATTATACAGAAGACAACTGGCCTTTAGGCTTCTTTGTTTTCACTCCTGTTCCATTAGACAATTCAGAATTTGCTGAATCAATTTCTGTAATGTGCTATATGAAATCTGATGATGTTGCCCAATGGAAAGATAGTTTCAATACTACAACACACCCATCTGAACGCTGTGAAAGTTATCAGGCTTTTAAAAGACAAAAGGAAGAAAAGGTTTTGGCTAAGTTAGAAACGCTATTTCCTGAAATTAGAAATGCCATGTTGAATGTTTATAGTTCAACACCACTGACTTTTAAGGATTACACTGCAAGTACTGATGGTTCCATTTATGGAATATTAAAAAACAGTCACTCGCCTTTGGCAAGTATGTTACAACCAAAAACAAAAATCCCGAACCTTTGGCTATCAGGGCAAAACATAGTCTTTCATGGCATTTTGGGAACAGCAATAAGTGCGCTTCTGACATGCTTTGAATTTACAGACAAAAAAGAACTGTTAAATAAAATTAATCCTAAAAAAAATCATATACAAACTTAAAAGGCAAATAAGGTTTACTATTAAATTTGCTGCGCAATAAAATTTTTAACAACCTATAAATGGAGAATGTAGATGTACTGATTATTGGTGCAGGCCCTTCCGGTTCTGTTGCCTCTGCCTATCTGAACAAACAAAACATAAAAGTGCTTGTGCTGGAAAAGCAAAAATTTCCTCGTTTTGTAATTGGTGAAAGTTTATTGCCGCACTGCATGGACCATCTCTCAGAGGTTGGATTTATAGACAATATCAAGAAACATGGATTTCAGGAAAAGACAGGTGCTGCATTTTATAAAGGGAAACATAAGACAGAGTTTTACTTTAACGATCAGTTTAGCAAAGGCTGGTCGTGGACATGGCAGGTAAAACGTGCTGATTTTGACAACATACTTATTTCAACAGCTATTGAACAAGGTGTAGAAGTAAAATTTGAATGTGAAGTAAATTCCGTTGATGCTTCTTCTGCAAGTGAACAAACAACAACCTATACGGATAAATCCGGAAAGTCACATACTGTTAAGTCGAAATACATCATTGATGCAAGCGGATATGGTCGTGTGCTACCTCGTTTATTTAAGTTGGAAGAACCTGTGAGCACTCCGCCACGCGGTGCTGTCTTTTGCCATATTCATGACACCAAACGAACCAAAGCAGCAGGCACCAATATTTTTGTTCATTCATTTAATGAAAACAGTGCCTGGATTTGGGCTATTCCCTTCAGTGATCAAACTACTTCTGTAGGGGTGGTAAGTAATGTTGAGTTGGTTGATGAGTTTGCTGCAAATAACGGTGCAAAGTTTTTGAATCATATCAGAACATTTGGTGATTTGGCAGGGAGGTTTGAAAATGAACAGTTGGTTTTTGAGCCTCGCACAATCCATAATTATGCGGTACGCTCCAAACAGTTGTTTGGCCCCGGATATGTTCTTTGCGGTAACAGCACTGAATTTTTAGATCCCGTATTTTCATCAGGTGTGACACTTGCAACAGGATCAGGATTACTGGCAGCCAAGCTGACAGAAAAGGTATTGAACGGTGAGCAAGTTAATTGGGCAGAAACGTATGAAGAAAAATTACGTAGAGGAATAGATGTTTTCAGAACCTTTGTGTTAGGATGGTATAATGGTGATCTGCAAACTATCATTTATTCTGATGACATTGACTCAAACATAAAAAAACAAATTTGTTCAGTTCTGGCCGGATATGTTTGGGATACAGAAAATCCTGTAGTTAAAAAGCATAAAACACTGATACCTACTCTTGCAGAAGTTATCAGAATAAAAGAAAAGCAAGCTTAATTTTTCAGAAGAATTTCCTGACTTTTTGCCTTATCCAGTTGTTGTTGCTTACATGCTTCAATGCAAAATTTATCAGCCACTCTCTGTCTGCTGTAATTCGTTGCAACCAATGCTGAATACGCAAATCACCTAAGAGTTTACTATATACCATATTATCGTATTGTACATTGAAAGATTGCGTAAAGTTGTTCGCCTGAAAACTATTGATGATATGTAAGGCAGCCATTCGCCCGCTTATCATTGCATTACCTATACCCTCTCCTGTTGCGGGATTGATAAGCGAAGCTGCATCACCACAAAGTAAAATTCTTTGTCCTGAAATGGGATTCTTGCGTCCACCGCAAGGTAGCCCGAATCCTGAAATAACACCATCAATAGTTGCCTGACTAAAGCGGGGGCTAATGGCTTTATCTTTATGAATAATCTCCTTTAAAGCTTCCTTTAAATCTATTCTACGATTTGTGATAAAACGATTAACCATGCCAAAGCCAACATTAGATTGATTTTCCGGAAGGGGAAAAATCCAGAAATATCCGGGCATATAGCCCTTGATAATATGAATCTCGAGCATTTTATGTTCAAGGTCAGCAACATTACTATAGTATGCACGGACAGCTGCAATATTTTCTTTTTTATTGATAAATGGTTGAGCAAGATTCTTTCTGACAATGGAGTTTGCACCATCGCAACCGACAATTACCTGACCTTCAATCGTCCTTCCATCAGCTAACCTAACGGTGACGTCAGTTGCGCTGTTTACAATAGATTCAACTGATGCATCACCAATAAAACTAACATGACTGTTGCATTCTTTTGCCATGTTAAAAAGAAAATGATCGAAATGTAAACGCTTGGCAGCATGACCTTTTGTGACAAATGACAGGTCGAATGACGTTTTATCAGGTGCAATAAAGCGGCAACCTTCTACCTGAACTTTTTCTGTAAAATGTTGTAAGAATTTTTCGTTGAGCGAACCATCAATGCTCTTAAGCACACGTTGCACATTGGAAGGAATGGCATCACCACAAACTTTGTCACGAGGAAAAGTGGCTTTATCAATCCAAACAATGTTAAGGCCGGCATCTTTTAGTGCCATTACACATGCAGAACCTGCAGGCCCAGCGCCAATGATAATTACATCTGTTTTGATGTCTTACCTTATTTCATGTTGTGAAAAACACTTTGCACGTCTTCGTCATCCTCGAGTCTGTCAATGAGCACTTGAATTTTTTGTTCCTGCTCTTCTGTTACTTCCGTAAGCGTTAATGGAACACGTGTAAGTTCACTGTTGATAATTTCAATGTTGTGGTCTTCAAGAACTTTTGTCATCGCACCAAAATCTTCAAAGTTGCAATACAGATATATAAATCCGTCCTCTTCCCAAATCTCAATCAGACCGAAGTCTATCAGTTCCAGTTCAAGGTCTTCAATATTTTTTCCTTCAGCAGAAAACTTAAACAAACCACGTCTTTCAAACATAAATGCAACAGAGCCTGATGTACCGAGGTTGCCTTCTTCTCTGTTGAAATGCATTCTGATATTGGCAACGGTACGTGTTGGATTATCCGTAGCACATTCTACTAAAATAGCCACGCCAAAAGGTGCATACCCTTCGTAAGTTATCTCCTCATAATCTTTCATGTCTTTGCTCGAAGCACGTTTAATGGCAGCATCTACCCTGTCTTTGGGCATATTTAAACTCTTGGCATTTTGCATCACTTGCCTGAGCTTGGCGTTATGATGTGGGTCGGGGCCACCTTGTTTAACAGCAATTGCAATTTCTTTTCCTATACGTGTAAAGGCCTTAGCCATTTTAGCATAGCGTGCAAACATTTTATGTTTTCTCTTTTCAAAAATTCGTCCCATAATGTTAAATGGTTTGCTGCAAAAATACACTTCTGAAAAAACTAACAGTAAAATATTCATAAATGTGTCATAGAATAGCTGTAAATTTGCATTCTGTTCTTTGATAAATATGGGGCCGAAAGGTTTCGACAGTGTGCGTAATAAATACGTAAGCATGCCGGGTGCTGTGAGAACGACCCGTAAATCCCGATTCACAACTCGCTTAAATGGCGAAACAAACTACGCGCTTGCGGCTTAATTCTTCCAAGAAGAATTGCCTAATGCTGCCACAAGGTGGTAGCACAAGCTGTCCTACGCAGACTTAAGTTCATAGCGTTTGCGAATTGGGCATCATAGATATGAACTGGCTGTTGTTGTGCTCTGGTGCAACAGTAAGAAAACAAGAGCTAAGGATAAATTCGACCTGCAGGTAGTCTTTTTTTATCCCTACAATTAAATACCGGCTAAGCATGTAGAAAGTGTATGGATTCCATATCTGGACGTGAGTTCAAATCTCACCGGCTCCACTTTTTTTGTATAACAAATGAGGAGTTAAATGTGATGAAGTGAGGAGTGATGAGATGAAAAATAAAAAAACTCCTGCTTTAGCTGATAACTAAGCATGATTTGATTTCTGTTGCTTATGATATAAAATCTCGAGAATAGAGCCGTTACTCTTTTAAAAAAATTAAAATCCACTTTAATACATAATTCTGAATACTACAATCTGCATTGCAATTGTGTCAAGCGCATAGAGGTTATTAGGCTCAAACAGTAATGAAACTTCTGAATCCCCTTGCTGCATAATAGGATTCTGCACCATTATGATAAGTAAAAACATGTTGGTAGCGACAATCTCCAAAGATGGCGCCTCCTAAAATGCGAATAGGATGCGGTGTAAGTAACCACGAAGATGTTTTAAGGTCAAATTTGCCAAGTGTTTGCAGAAATTTATATTGTTCTTCCGACAATATTTCAACACCCATTTCAGCAGCTAATCCAAGTGCACTTCCTTTTGGTTTATTTTCTTTACGGTCGTCTAATGCTTTATTGTCATAGCAAAGACTTCTTCTGCCTGTTGGACTCTCCGGGGAACAGTCAAAGAAGGTAAATTGACCTGTTTTTTTATCGAACGAAACAACATCGGGTTGCCCACCTGTTTCTTCCATTTTCCAAAGTATGCTAAGTGTAGAAGAGGATTTTTTTAGTACTGTTTCTACATTACCCCATTGCAATCCTTTATGACGTTGCATGTTTTCCGCAAATCTGTTTTCTAAAGTAGTCAGGAGTTGTTTTGTTTGTACTGATGATAATTTCATACGTATTAAAAACTTGATTTTATGTTTGATGAAAACTGTTTATGGGTTGTGAAATTAAAAAAATATCTTTTGAATTTTGCTGGCGTACAAATACAATCAATATAGATTGATAAAAACTCTGATACAGCAAAATAATTATTTACTATCAAGTATCAGGTCGGTTAATTTGCACTTTGTTGTAAAGTTTCCAAATAGAACAGTTGCATTTTCCTGATCAATAGACTGAACTATGCCTGACACTTTCCCATTATAAAGTTTCACAACAGCACCATTTATAATACGCGGATCAATTGTTCTTTGAACTACCTTTTCTTTTTTCTTGTTTTTAAGCCCTGCTTCAGAGAGAAACTTTTCAATTACTGTCTTTTTATTCTTTGCCTGTTTTAGGTCTAATGCAAATTTCTTAATTCTTGCCTCGGCCTTTCTATCAAGATTTTCCTGATGACTGCGTAAATGTTGCTGAAGGCTGTTCTTGAGATTTTCGTTTTTATAAATCAGCTCATCATTCTGCTTTATGAGCGTGTTTAGTGTTTTTTCTTTTTGAAGAACAGTCTTTAGCTTTTCTTCAATCACTATTTTGTCCTTTTCAACTTTAGAAAGTAATTTTTCAAGTAGCATGTGTGTCTTCGGCACTTTTGACCGTGCGCTGTTGATGATTTGTTGTGGTAACCCACTACGTTCCGCCACAATAAAGGTATAAGAACTGCCAGGCTTTCCAACTTGCAGTTGGAAGAGTGGTTTCAGATTACGCTTGTCAAACAACATGGAACCATTAATAAAGCCTTGCACTTTATCTGCAAGTACTTTCAGATTCATATAGTGTGTAGTTACAATTCCAAACGAGCGGTTTAGGTTTAATGCTTCAAGCATAGCTTCAGCCAATGCGCCTCCAAGTTGAGGATCGGTACCACTACCAAGCTCATCAATCAGAAAGAGTGATTTACTATCAACCTGCTCAAAAAAAACTTTCATGTTTTTTAACCGTGAACTATATGTACTTAATTCGTATTCGATAGATTGAGAGTCGCCAATATCAATGAGAAGTTTATTGAAAACACCAACTGATGTTCCTGCTTTTGCAGTGATATGAATGCCGGACTGAGCCATGATAAGCAAAAGTCCAACGGCTTTCATACAGACTGTTTTACCTCCGGCATTAGGTCCGCTGATGATTAATATTCTCCTGTCGTGATTTAGATGAAGTGAAAACGGTACAACACTTTTCTGAACATCCTTTTGCTGAATTAATAATATCGGATGCGAGGCATTTACAAGATTTATCTCAGGCTTACTCGTGATTTCAGGTTTGATGGCACGATAGTTCAATGCAAAAAGTGCTTTGGCATGATGCATATCCATTTGAGTGAGGATAAATGCATATTGCTGAAGTGTGGAATAATAATTCCGTAGGAATACGGTAAGTTGCCTCATGATTCGAATGATTTCAAGTCTCTCGTCCTGCTCCAACTGTTGAATGTGATTGTTTATGTGCAACACTTCATCTGGCTCAACAAATGCAGTTTTTCCTGTTGCTGAAATATCATGGATGACACCATTGATGGTCCGTTTTTGCTCTGCAACGATTGAAAGAACCCGCCTTCCGTTGCGTGACGACTCTTCACTATCTGTTAACCAACCATTTTTCTTATAACGTGCCATAACTTGCTGATAGGCTCTGTCTGACTCTGCACGTTGTCTTTGTAAAGCGCGTCTGATGTGCATGAGTTCCGTTGATGCAGAAGAACGCACCACACCAAAAGAGTCAAGCACCCTCTCTATTTCACCTGCAATGGCAGGTTCAAAAATGCAGTCATTGAGTATTTGTGTTAGTAAAGGATATCGCCCTACTTGATTGAAAAATTTGATGATTAGGCCTACAGTATGTGTGAGTGCAGCAAGTTGTAATGCTTGTGAAGGCAGTAAAACACTATTTTCAATCTTAAGCAGTTGAAGTTCTTTTGTAACATCACAATAACCTGATACCGGGAAAGGTTCTGCATCAGCAAGTATATTACGCATCTCTTCCGTACGGCCGAGTTGCAATTCAATACAATTTTTATCAGTACTTGGAGTCAGGTTCAGAATCTCTTGTGCGGCAGCCGGTGTAAGGCAACTCTGAGCAATATTTGCTTTTACGACAATGAACTCATCAGCAAGTAATGACTGAGATGGAAAAATATACATGTAATTTATTCAAAATAAATTTTCAGAGTTATACTCAAACTTATGGTATGCACAATACCGAATTGCGAAATTAATACATGGCTATGAAACCAAACAAATTATTAAATTTTTAAAGCCTCTGCTCAGGCAATTGACTGAACAGACACAAGTCTGCTCTGTCTGACCTTTTGAATACATGAAACCAAAGCCGGAATAGCAATAAGTAAAATGCCTGCAAGAATACCTATTCCTGCAATAAAAAAGCTATAAAAGTAGGGCAGCATTTTTTGTATGGCCAAAGCAAAAGTTCCACCATTACTTAGTACAACTGTTTTAGTAACGCCAGCTGCAATCAGAGAAATCCAAAATATGAGTAAAGAAATATTTAGAATCCAGAAGCCTGCGTTTATGTATTTAAGAGAAGTTGTTCCACCTTGCAGACCAATTAAATAAAACACCGAAGCAAAAAGTATGAAAGTATTTATTCCGATAGTGGTACCCATAGCATGTGCAACAGTGATGTGCGTACCATGAGTGAAACGGTTAATAAATGGAACAGAAATAGCAATAGCTAAAACAAGGTTGATAAATATCCAAACATCTGAAGCCGTAAAAAAACGAAAAGGTAAAAGATGAAAAGTTTTAGCGGCTGACGACAGTGTTTTGCGCCAATTCCAAATAATATTACCAAGAATTAACAGCTCTGTCATGCTGATAATATAGGCAATATCCCGAATCCAGGGTGATGCTGGTACAATGTAGGTATGATGCCCCCAGTTGAACATAAGATTGGTAAGACCTAAGAAATAAAAAAAGAATGTCAGCTTTGATGAGGCAACCTTTTCATCACCACTCATTTTTTCCATCACATAAAATGCAGTTCCATATACCAGCATATTCCATGAGCCAACCATAGCTCCTGATGCTTTCCATTGAACAGTTATATCACGCACCAAGTTATTGCTAAAAAAAGAAAACAACCACAGATATGATTCCAAAAATGTTAACAGAAAGAAAAACATTCCCGTTAGCCACATCCAGATATAAACCTTAGAGAAGATATGTGAATTGCAGTTGTAATATCGCTTAAGTGTCAGTAACATATTGGCTACAAACAACAGCCAGGTTACAAGCATTGGAATAGCAATTACCGGTGGAAACTCAAAATACTCTCGTCCTCCAAACACTCCTGCAAAGTAGCAGGCAATGATGGAAAGTCCTGTCACAATAAACAACACAAGATGTACTTTTGCTAAAGCAGGTGAATATAGTTTTCCTTTTAAAGTCTGTGGCAGATAATAATAGATACCGCCCATGGCTCCGGCAAAAATCCATGATATAACCATTGTTACGTGAAGTGGCCGGACTCTCTCAAATGACAATTCATCTTTAAGCCAACCGGGAATGATATACTGCAAACCGCCAACAACGCCAAACAGCACACCTACAATAAGTACAG
>DKKR01000014.1 GCA_002455375.1 Bacteroidetes bacterium UBA6661 | reverse complement strand
GAAAATTTTTCTGAATAGGTTTTATGATAATGCAACCCCACTCCTCCACCATCTGCCAACAGCACTTCTACAAGGGTAAACGCACCGTTAGTATCGTCAGAAGTTTTTAAAAAAATAACCTGGTCTTTTTGAATGGGGTTATATATTTTTCTTTCCATGGCAAAATTTACGAAAAGCTTTAGGGAATGGTTTACTAGCGGGACAGGTATGCAGCAGTGGATAATTGGCAGGGTATTTCTGATGCAGATGAGTTATTGAAAGGGTTGGCAACGAGGGTAAGAATTTATGTTTAACCTTACACATTTTTATTCAGCCAGCATAGCAAAAAACCGAATCTGCCGGCTTGTTCATTGTCAACTTTAATAAATTTAAAAAAAAGGATTTGGTTAAATTGCTTTAGATCACCTGAAAATGTAGGACACTCCAAAAGTCGAAAAAAAGCGATTGTCCGAACCAGCAATTGCATGCCCACAAGCAATATCAAATTGTAATTGAGGATTTAGCACAAACAAAATTCCAGCATCCCAGTTGTGTTCAGGCCGCATGTTGCCAATAGTAGAAAAATATTCAGCAAAGGCCGAAAATTTATCGGTGGGTGAATAGCCAAAATTGAGGGTAAGAATAAGGTCTTTAAATTCATCGGTGGCGCCTACATTGTAGCCGACTGTAAACTTATCATTCAACTCGTTTTCAAAAGCCAATTCCAGAACATAGGGAATTTCATTGCTACGGAAGCCTTTGCTCGCCAACTTTCCAAATGTGGCATATCCCACAAATGTTATGGATGGAATTATTTTTTGTTGTAGCCATATTCTTTGTTTTACACTTATGCTAACAGGCTTCAACCCCTTTACAGCGGCCTCCCTACCCACATCTATAGCAAGCCGTATTTCGGTAGAACTTGTAAGACCGTAACGCAGCATAAAATCGTTCAGCCATGTATCTTTTGCAAGGATGATTCCATTTTCAATTTGAAATTTGTTTTTGGGAATTGTGTAAACGCCATCACTCTGGTCGGGCCTGTCAGTATTAATATTTTCTTTTTGTGCGAAACAATTTGTAGTCGCAAGAATTAAAGTCAAGAAAATTAAGTTGCCAGCTTTTCTCAAGATGCTTCATTTAAGTTGTCCGTTAACATTCATCAGCATTGTGTTTAGTAGTGCATTTGGAAGTCTGCCCGAACCGCTGATGATTAGAAATAGTATGATGAAGTTAACAACTTAAACCCAAAAAGAATTTCGGCGGCTGGAACTGCTGCTGATAGCGAACAAAAGATGAGGAATTATTTTTATGACAGTTTCGCAGTAAACCAACGGTGGCAGAAGTAAGGTCAGTCAAAGTTCATGTCCATATTGAAATCTTTTAAAATCGCTTTCAATTGGCAAATTATTTTTGACTTTTCATTTTCTGTCAACTCTGTTTCGCAAATAATGTTATCCCAAAACAAAAGTTGAAAAATTTTACAAAAGCAAATTATGTTTATGAATGGCATTCTTTCGGTATAAATTCCCTTTTCAACTTTTATTTTGTCGGCATCAACTTCTTCTGTCCAGTCAAAGTAGTTTAGGTGAAACATTTGTAAGTCTTGGCCTAACATTTCATACTTCTTTATCCAACCTACTAATAGGTCGAAACTACTGACCGGAAATTCTGATAGTGCTCTATTGCATTCATCTTTATAATTGTAGTATTGAACAAACTCATATAGATTGTTATAAGTCCAATAAAAATCATTGTTAACAGGTGGGAATTTTTGTGATTTAAGGTTTTCAAACTCAATTTTGTTATCAGTTAGCCATTCATTAATATCGGTTAATTTTAAATGAAACATTTTTTAAAGTTAAAGAATGGTCAATTACATGTTTAAGATTTAATTGCAGGGATTCACGAAGTCAAAAACCACAGCAAGAACAAAAGATGAGGATTTATTTGTATGACAGCGTAGCAGAAAACTCCATGTTAGCGACCATACTTGATAATGATTAATGTCTGCTTGAATCAGTATGAGTAGAATCGTTCAAAATGGTAGGCCGGGATAATTCTGTCTCACTCTTCTTTTCATCAGACTTCTCCTGTTTGTTGTCAACTATTTTTAAAGTAAGAATAACACTAACAAGTATCGAAAAAATGGCGGTAATTAATCCTTTGATTATTTCAAAAGCGATTAGATTTCTTTCGGTCCATTTTTCTTTTTTGTATCCAGGGTTGCGTCTGATATTCCAGTCATATCGAAAATTTGGATTAGCTGGATCTTTTACATATTGTCCGTCTGCTAACATAACTGCGGCAACTTTGTCCAGCATATTATGTTGAGGTTTTTGTCCCAATACTTTTTCTGCCGCCCATCCAACTCGAACGCTTCCCTGTTCGTCTATGTGCTGGATGCACAATTCAATAATTTTATTTCTTTGCTCTGTTGTCATGGTAGTTGCTGTCTGGGTATGGCCACTAACGGTTCGGGGCTTGGCGTTCGGGCGGGAAAGTCCGCAGGAACTTTCACGGTTGGACGTCAGCCCGCCTAACGCCAAACCCTTGTTATGTGGCGTTTTTTATTGTCCGAATAGTTTTTGAAAAAATGTTTTGTTCTCTTTAAATTCTCTTTTCGGTGCATTTATGAGTTGTCCCGATAACCAAAATACTCCTTGCACAATTCCGTTTACAACAGGGGCTTGCTCAAAAAATCTAATGTCAGCAACAACGTCAACTTCTCCGCCCAATGTGTCAACAAGCAACCAATAAAATTCTTCGTTTGTCAATTCATTGCGTTTTCTTTCAAATTGTTTGATAACGCCTGTAAACATACCTGTTGCTTGTGGTGGGTTAGGGTCTTTATCTTCTCCAAATGAAAAAAGTCCGCTCGGAACAAAAGATTGAGTTGCCCATTTTGGTTCAGAAGTTTGGCTATCCTCATATTCTTTTTCGCTATTGTAAATACTTAATTCTTGTGCAAATGCAGTCAACTGAATGACAAAATTTTTCGGAAAGTCAATTTGTCCAATAGTTTTGAAGTCAGGCAAGTCAAAAACAAAAGGATAAGCACCGCTGTCTGGATTGTTTTCTTCTGATGGGTCTGCCCAACAATGAAAAGCACCGTCAAGTTCGCTTTCTAGTCTTTCAACCGCATTTGTCAAACAAACAGTTCTTTTGCTTTTTCCTTTGAAGTGAGGATTTGCCCCGATACAAACATTTTTGTTGTTGAATTGAATGAACAATTCAGCACCCGAATTGTCTGTGTATATTGAATAAGCACCTTCGTTAGTCTTGATTGGGTTGCTTGTTTTATACGCTTTGTCAAGAAGTTGTTGAAATTCCTCTTGTGTCGTTACGATAAATCCTACATTAGAAAAGTTGCTCATCTTGTTGTTGTCGTTTTAAAATGCCACATAACTCCCAAATATATTTCATCTCACACTCTCTCCCCCCAAAAAATACAATGAAAGCCAACCTTTTAATGTGGCGGTTAAAAAATATTTGTTGTGCAAATTTCGATTGCACTAAAATATTAAATTTTGCTTGTTTACCATTCCAAACCCTACCGGCGCAAGCCTACGGCTTTAGTCGGCCGGCTTGCCAGTCTTTATGCATCTCGGATTTTCTGTTGTATCGGGAGGTTTATAGCAACGTGAATTTAAATTGTTTTCAATAAATGTAATTTCTTTTCAACCCTATAGAAACGCTTTCCCCTTCAATAGGAA
This sequence comes from Bacteroidetes bacterium UBA6661, assembly GCA_002455375.1. Classification (GTDB taxonomy): domain Bacteria; phylum Bacteroidota; class Bacteroidia; order AKYH767-A; family OLB10; genus OLB10. Next base: position 2,706 of record DKKR01000014.1, on the reverse strand, counting down.
AATATTGCAATGCAATAATTTATTTTACTAAAATATTTTATTTGAAAACAAAAAAGCGACTACAATTTTTAATTGTAATCGCTTTTGTTGGTGGTGTGGGCCGGGATCGAACCGGCGACACAAGGATTTTCAGTCCTTTGCTCTACCGACTGAGCTACCGCACCATTCATTCTTTGTGAGCTATGCCGATTTGTATCGAAAAAGCATTTCCCCTTTCGGGGCAGCAAAAATAAGGGGATTTTAGCTAACAGAGAAAGTTTTTTAAAAAATGTTTAGCCCGGCTCGTAATTTATTATTGCATTGAAGAATAATAAAACTTTTAATAATGAGTACAGATTTTCCTTAGTTATACTCCTTTAATGTTAGATGCACATAAGGATTTATCGAGTACTCATCATTCAGGTTATCGTTTAAAGCACCTAACCTAATATCAATTAAATGCTGCGTGGCATTTATTTCCCAAATAGTTAAAGGCTTATTTTGTGCGTCTGCCTCGCTAATTTCGGGCAATATAGAGGGCAATAAGCCATTCCAGCATAGTTCTGCTATTTTTTCTTTTTGTGATAATTTTTTTTGTTGCTTCCCATCCAACTTTTCGGCATATTCTCTTTTAAAAAAACTACAGTGGCTGTTAAGCAATATTTCCTGGTTGTGATTATTTTGTTTCATTGTAGAGCATTTAGTCGCTTGTAAATAGGATGCTAAAAAACAACAGAAGATATAATGCGCCTGTTTAAATAATTGTTAATGCTTCTTTTGAAAAATAAATGGTTTTTGTAGTTTTATATTATGAAAAATTATTTGTCAATTGTTTTAATTGTAATGGTAAGTGGTTTTGTTTTTACCTCCTGTAGCAGCAGTGCTGTATCTGCAAGTTCTTCATCCACTACAATTGGTAGGGCCATAGATACCGGAAGCTGGACCTTTACCGTAAATATTATACGCCCTCAGGCAGGTAGAACCAGGCAACCAAATGGTTTATATACTTTCACTTATACTCCGGGTAATTTAAACGTATATCTACCCTATTTTGGAAGAGCTTTTGGAACGGCTGACGTAGTTTCGGGCGAAAATCCATTGAACTTTATTTCAAAAGATTTTGAAATGAAAAAAGAAAAAATAAAGAATGGCAAATGGCGCATTAATTTTATACCAAAAGATTTTCACCAGCAGGTGCAACAATTTTCATTTTTAATTTTTGAAAATGGTACTGCAAGTTTAGATGTTATTATGACCAATCGTTCCCCAATAAGTTATAATGGCGATATAAGTGCGGAGAAGAAATAGATAGGGAATTATTTAGCATTTCGCTCTTTCTCAAGCAATGCTTTTAAACGTGCAATGGTATTATTTGCTTCTATCAATTGTAGTTTTAAGGCATGTATTTCCGGCTGGTTGGTTTTTAGCAGGTGTTCCGTTTCTTCATTACTTTTTTGAAGCAACAAAATATCTTTATCCATTTGCTTATTAATTTGAGCTGCTTCCTGTAAACGATGCCTTAGAGTAAGTTCAATAGTTTCTTTGCTTTGGTAAACTGCATTCAACTCTTTTTGAAGTGTTTCCTTTTTTAATTTTTCACTTTCTAAATAGCCATCCGTACTCCTTAGCTGTTTTTGTATTTTAGTCAGCTTTAAATACATTATCATAAAACCTATTGCAATACCGCCTATACAAAGGGCTATTGCTAAATAAATAGAAACCTGCATAAGTTGCAAATGTAACNNGCATAGGCCCGTTTTAAAAGTACCAGGCAAATAAAGCCTTTGAAACTAAATATTTTTCTCATGCTTGAACACTCCCCCGTTCCGAATCTTCGGGATGGGTTTTTTCTTTAATAAGGAATTAGCTAAAAATATTATCAAGAATAATACTAAATTTGTTAGGATAATCCAAATTATGTTTTACATTTGTTTCCTATTAATTTTATAAGCAATTAGATACATCACTAAAATTTAAAAACATGAGCAACGCAGAAAAATTAAAGGCCCTAAAGCTAACCATGGAAAAAATTGACAAGGATTTTGGTAAAGGATCCGTAATGTTAATGAATGAAAAAAACAATGTAGAGCAGGAAGTAATATCAACCGGTTCCATTGGGCTTGATGTGGCACTAGGTATAGGTGGCCTTCCCAAAGGCAGAGTTATAGAAATATATGGCCCGGAATCTTCAGGCAAAACTACTTTGGCAACCCATGTAATTGCAGAAGCGCAGAAAAAAGGTGGCATGTGCGCCATCATTGATGCCGAACATGCGTTTGATAGTGCTTATGCCCAAAAGCTGGGTGTAGATATTGATAATCTTTTAATTTCTCAACCAGATTATGGGGAACAGGCTTTGGAAATTGCTGACAGACTTATCTTATCCGGTGCATTAGATGTTGTAGTTATTGACTCTGTAGCCGCATTGGTGCCCAAAGGTGAATTGGAGGGCGAAATGGGCGACAGTAAAATGGGCTTGCAAGCAAGGTTAATGAGCCAGGCATTGCGTAAGCTTACAGCTACCATTTCAAAAACCAATAGCTGCTGTATTTTCATAAACCAGTTAAGGGAAAAAATAGGTGTAATGTTTGGCAACCCCGAAACTACCACCGGTGGTAATGCATTAAAATTTTATGCATCGGTTAGGTTAGATATTCGTAGAATGACTCAAATTAAAGATGGCGACGAAGTAGTAGGTAACCATGTAAAAGTAAAAGTGGTAAAAAA
>DKKR01000094.1 GCA_002455375.1 Bacteroidetes bacterium UBA6661 | reverse complement strand
AAAAATAAAGCTCCTTGGAATTACACACAATTGTTATAAAACTAAAAGATACTTTTGCCGTTTTAAATGACATGCTTTTAAACAATCAATGGCTAAATACGTTTTGAAATTGTTTTAATGCTTATGCAGCACTTTTCACGGCTATTAATAATTTTATTTCTGTTTTCCTGGTTTCAAAGTACGGCACAACATTTTGTCTTGTATGGAGAAAGAAACCTGAATGACACAATTTTATCAATCTATTTTGACAGAAACGGAAAGCCTTATCCAGATTTTTTTATTGCTGACTCTGCATTGAATATCAGTGCCGGATCTTTAGATACTTTTTACTTAAATAATCCAAATGAATTTGCAGCGATATGCTCTTTATATAAATGTCGTTTTAGTGATTATAGTATTTCGAACATAAGTATTCTAAATGATTCGATTTTTCAAACCAATGCCGATAAAATAAACAATCGAACAAAAGAAGTCATGGTACCGACTTTTATGATTCATGGTTTCAGAAAATCATATGTTAATAAACCAGGTGTTTTTACCTCTGTAATAGATTATGGTTTATTAATGGAGGCAATAAATCGTCTAAGTACTGAAAAGCATTCCTACATAAGGGTATTTTGGGATGGTAGCTACTTGGATATTTCAGAAGGTGTAAAGCAGATGAAACAAATTTTTACGGTTTTTGAAAAAGTACAACTTAATGCTATTTCAGTTGGCTATGGATTAAGACAAATACTTTCACGAACCCATTCACCGGAAGTCAATATTATATCACACAGCCTTGGTGCTGCAGTTGTGACCAATGCTTTGTTTGATACAACAGTAAACAACTATCCTACTCCCAATAACAGAAATATTAATATTTGTCTTATTGCACCGGCAATAAGCGGAATTGAAGCCTTTAATTGCTACTATTCCAGAAAAAGTACATTTCCATATAAAAAGAGTGACAACTATAATTTATTTGTGTTGTACAATAAAAAAGATTTTGTACTGCGTAAGAAAGACTATTTCTTAGAATTGTTTGGCCCGGGGCCAAGAAAGCATGGCAACACTACTTTGGGATGTAACGCTAACAATGAAGCAATTAAACTAAAAGATTATTTTATTCAACATTTTCCTAACTCTAAAATAACTCTAATTAATATGACTGACTTGATTGATAAATGTCACCATTTACGCTGCTATTGCGAAGGTGAAAACCTAAAAACACTTGTCCATTTAATGAACCATACAAATGTTAATTCAAACAGAAATAAAAATCTAAATAATTAAATACGATGTCGCTAAATATCAATCATCCTGCTCCGCTTTTTGAAAGTTTCAATTCAGAAAAGCAACCCTTTTCACTTGAGCAACTAAAAGGCAAGAATGTTTTACTTTTATTTTTTCCGGCTGCATTTACCAGTACTTGCACAAAAGAATTGTGTAGTGTCAGAGATAACCTGTCTTATTATAATAACTTAAACTGTACAGTAATTGGCATCTCAACCGATACAATTTATTCGCTAGCAAAATATAAAGAAGAGCAAAAATTAAACTTTCAATTAGTCTCTGATTTCAATAAGGAAATAGGAAAAATTTACCATGCACAGTATGAGTTGTTTGGATTAGGCATGAAGGGTATTACAAAACGTGCAGCATTTCTCATTGATAAAAAAGGAATACTACGCTACATTGAAGTTTTAGAAAATGCAGGTGAAATTCCTGACTTTAATAAAATCAAATCAGTCCTTGATAATTTGAGCTAAAACAATTGTCCTTGCAACTATGCGGTGGCCATAGTTATTAAAATGAATATCATTTTTGAAATATGGCGAAGTGTTAGTTGCCAAATAGAACTTCTGTAACGGCTCCTGCAGATCAAGAAAATCACATTTTCCGGAACACCATGCCTTTACTTGATTTGAAAAACTGGCAGAATTAAAATCACTTCTCAGCACATCTGTTTTTGATGGTATGCACGACACAACTACTTTTACATTTTTATTCAGACAAAGCATTACAAATTTTTCTAAATATGTTAGTGTAGGTTCAGCAAGTATTACATTATTTTCACTCAAAACATACTCTTCTTTACGCTGCTTATTTTCCAGTTTCACAGTCATCTGCATATAAAATTTTCGAATCAAACGAAGCAGGTTTGAGTTTCTAATGATTTCATATTTCCACTGTGGCATACCGCCATCAACAGCTGCTACTTCTCCATGATAAATTTTTGCTTCTTTAAGATATTGTTTGTCTTCTGAAGGATCATTGGCATATAAAAACAAAAAGACAATATCAGGCTTTTCGCTTTTCAATAACTGTTTTAATTTTAAATAATGCAGAATAGGGCTATATGCACCAACAGCAAAATTTTTAAAACACACGTCAGGATTTTCCATTTCTAACAATCCTGTAACAGATGAATCATACTTTACTTGAAGTGCTTCGATATATGAGTCGCCAAAAAACCAAATTTTTTCTCTACAATGCTCTGTTTTCTTTTGATGTGGGTTAACAACACAACCCATCTTATCATATCTTACAGCAATATTACCATACTCATGTTCTGCAGCATTTGAGTGAATAAAAGAATAGTCAGGTCTGTGAATATGGTGCAGTAAAGAATCGGGCTCGAAAGCAGCATTGTCATAGCCGATATTTGCAATGCGCAATCCGACTTCAGCAATGGATAAAAACAATATTAGAAAAGCAAAATTGGTTCCTAAAATTTTAAGCTTCTTCCCTATTGATGACATTGAAACTTACTGTTTCAAAATTCTTGCCTGAAACACATTTTTATCGGTAGTGATACGCAATAAATAAACACCCTTTCCCATATTGGCAGTAGCAAGGTTTATGTTGTTGATTGTAAATGGAACAAATTCTCCGTGTTTAACCATTACTCGTTTTCCACTGAGGTCAAATATCTCTGAAGTATATTGGCTGTTACTGTCTGCATAAAAATTAATGTTCAGTTGGTTCTTAAACGGGTTTGGGAATATTTTTTCTATAAAATCACCTTTGCCATAATATGGATTAAATACTGCAAGTAGTGAATTCCGTGCAGAATCAAAATTTGGAATACCATAACCCAGCAATGAATCGGGATTGCTATATTGTGATGCGCTTTGCACTATAGCATTTATTATTTGCATATTGTTTGCTGACGGAATTGCCTGCCATAGTGATGCAACCAATCCGGCAATTACAGGGCATGAAAAAGAAGTTCCATTACCCGAGAAAACAACATTGGAATAAGGGTCTGAAACAAATGTACCTTGTCCTTGTGCCACTACAGTTGGTTTTATTCTTCCATCAAAGGATGGACCTGTCCCACTGAAGGAAGCATAAACTCCTGCTGCATCAACAGCACCAATGGTTAATATACTATCGGCATCTGCAGGCGCTGTTATGTAATGCCATTGACCATTACCTTCATTACCTGCACTGCTAACTACAACAATCCCTTTTCGTGAAGCAATGTTGGCAGCAATGGATATAGGTGCAGTTCGGCCATCCATATCATTGTACGTATGATTCATTGTAGAATCCTCAAACACACTATATCCTAATGAACTTGAGATAATATCTGCTCCTGCACTGTCTGCCGTTTCTGCAGCTGTTGCCCAGTTGTACTCTTCAATCAGTTTTTCTGTTGCCGCATCCTCAGAACGATACAATAGAAATGAAGCTTCAGGTGCAGTACCGACAATATTTCCGGGATCATTAGCACCAATGATTGAAAAACACATTGACCCATGTGTGTGGTCATCATAAACATTACTATTATGATCAACAAAATCATAAGTAGAAAGAATTCTGTTATGTGCACGCAAACTGTCAAATGCAGTCATACTATCAGCCCTTAGAAAACCGGCATCCAGCATAGCAATAATTTTCCCATCGCCTCTGAATCCTAAATCATGCAAGTTGTCGCCATGCAACATTTGAATTTGATTGAGTGCATTGCCATAATTATAAAATGACGAAGTGGAAGCCACTTTCTGTGTCTGAGATTGTCGCTGCATTAAACTTTCCATCTCAAAGCTGTACTTGCTGTTTGATCTGTTTGTTGTTCGTGCAGCCAATTTTGTTTGTTTCACAAAAGGCAATGCATTTATTGCTGATAGTGCACCCGGATTGGCAGACACATCAACTGTTACTTCATTAAGCCAGCGTGATGTATTTAAAATAACAGCTCCGGTATTTTGAATTGCGGTTAGATATGTTGCATTAACAGGCAAATCGAGTGAATCAAGAGCAATTCCAAATTGCAATCTTCTGTTAATTGCCCTTTGCGATAAATAGGCAGATGGATTAGAAAAACTATAAGTCGAGTTGTTTTTATCCGTCAGCATTACTGCATAACGATTCTGGCTATACAACTCTTGTGATGTAAGGAGAATCAGAATCAATAAGTAAATTTTTTTCATGTCTATTTTTTATTGTGATAAAGTAATGTCTCTGTGTAATGATATATTTTACCAAGCGGACTTCCTTGCAATGAATCATACTCATCTTTGTAAATCATACCTACACCGGAAGCATAAATTTCAAAATGTTTTCTTTTTTCAAAGCCATAATCATAATCTATTTGTCGTACATTTAAAGTACTGTCAAATGAATAATTTCCAGATTGCAATGGTTCATTCAGCGAAATGATTTTATAATCTTCAAAGTCATCAGCAAAAATATTCTTTGCATTACCATTCCATGTTTTATTGAGTTTCACCGGAAAGATTAGCTTTATATAGGTAATGTTGTCTTCTTGCTTCTCAATACTGGTAGAAGACTTATTTGAAGTCCACACTTTATAAATACTCCATGCATCTGCATCAGTCTTGCGGACATAACGCTCTAAGCGGAAAGTTGGCCTGCCTTCGTTATCATTGAATACAGACTCAACTCTTTCTAATAACTGATAAGTACTGTCATAGTTATTTAGGTCTTTATTAAATAAACTAACCTGATAGATCATAGAATCACCAACTGCTATTGGGTAATAACGATAGTCAATAGCACTAACAGTTTCTTTGTCTTTAGTACATCCCAGCATCAATACTAAAACAAGGTTAAGAAGTACGAAAATATTTTTAGACTTTGTCATATTCTTTATCAATAAATCCACCTCCTACTACATCGTTGCCTTCGTAGAAAACTGCACTCTGTCCGGGTGCAACAGCAGTAACCGGTGCATGAAATTCAACATCAGCACTGTTTGCCGAAGTTTGCGTTATGACACTCATTGTGCCGGGGTCTTTATATCTTATCTTCGTTAGTACTTCTGTTGGTTTACTGAGCGATTCATACTTTACAAGATTTAAGCCGCGCACTTTCATTTCAGTTTTCTGTAAATCATCCAACTCACCCAAAACAACAGTATTTGTGTTTGGTTTTATTTCTGTAACATACATTGGCTTGCCAAAAGCAACTTCAAGTCCTTTACGTTGACCAATGGTATAGAAAGGATATCCTTTATGCTTTCCGATTACTTCATTTTTTGTATTCACAAATACCCCACCATCAAGTTTTTCTTCAATGCCTTCAACCCTTGTTTTTAAAAACGCCCTGTAGTCATTATCCGGAACAAAACAAATTTCATAACTCTCGCTCTTATTGGCTAATTCTTTAAATCCCATTTCGAAAGCCATGCTGCGAATTTCTGATTTTTTATAATTGCCCAATGGAAATCGTGTTCTTGCCAGATTTTTCTGACTTAGACCCCACAACACATAACTCTGATCTTTACTTAAATCTTTTCCTCTGCTTACAACATAACGACCTCCTTCACTACGAACAGATGCATAATGTCCGGTCGCAATAAACTCACAGTCCAACATATCGGCACGCTTAATTAATGCTTCCCATTTGATGTGCGTATTGCAGAGTACACAGGGATTGGGTGTTCGTCCGGCAAGATATTCATCAACAAAATTATCAATTACAAAATCGCCAAACTCACCTCTGATATCAAGTATATAATGCGGAAATCCTTTCTCTACAGCAATACTTCTGGCATCGTTAATAGAGTCGAGGCTGCAACAACCTGTTTCTTTACCGGAGGTCCCTGATGATGCATAATCCCATGTTTTCATTGTGATACCAATAACTTCATAACCCTCGTCATGCAGCATCATAGATGTTACAGAACTATCAATGCCACCACTCATGGCAACCAGAATTCTACCTTTCTTACTCACCTTGCAAATTTACTTTAATTATTACTGAAGCGTATCGGTCTTAACTTCAAATCCATTTTTATATTGGCTCTCAATCCAAGGCTTGCCTTTCTCATTAAAAACAGTCCACTTGCCAGCCCTGTCACCGGCACTATATTGCCCTGTGGTATAAAATCCGCCATCAGCATTGTAGATGGTATAGCCACCAGTAAGTTTATCGTTCTTATAGGTTGCTTTTAACATTAGTTTTCCGTCTTTAAAAAACTTTAAGTAGGGTCCTTCCAACTTTCCATTTACATAATTTTTCTCCTCCACCTTTCCACCTTCGGGATAAAAGGTAAGCCATTTCCCCTGTTTTATGCCTTTGCGATAAGACTCCTGTGATGTGATTTTTCCTTCTTCATTATAATAGTGCCACGTGCTGTCTTTCTGCTCATTCAGATAATAACCATCAGACATTTTCTTCCCTTCCTCAAAAAAGCTTTCTGCAAAAGCAAATTGTCCGGGCTTTTTCCAGATGAGGGTTGATTTTATCTTACCTGATTCGTAAAAGAATTTTGTAGTACCTGTTTGTTTATTGTCTTTAAACGTTGTTACTGAAAACAGGCTGTCGGTTCTGTAAAACTTCTTCCATACACCCTGTTTAAGCCCTTTAGTATCTTTACGGTTTATGGTATCTCCTTTAAAAACAACAAAGGTTTGTGCATGAATAATGCCGGTAAAAAACAATAAGTAAAAAATAACAGCTATTATTTTCATCGGAAGGAATCTTTCATTAGAAGATAACATCAACAAGACTACTTTATTTTAGAAATAAAAAATCATTATTTAAACATTCTCCACATTCAATGCTTCTACAGCAGTAATTTCAGGCACCATACGCAAAATAGTTTCTTCAACTCCTGCCTTAAATGTCATTGCACTCATTGTACATGAACTGCATGCTCCTTCAAATCTTAACTTTACTACATTCTGTGGTGTAATATCAAGAACGGTAACATCACCATTATCAGACTTCAGATAGGGTCTGATGGTATCCAATGCCTGTTCTACCCTTAGCTTTAAATTATTTTTTACAGACTCACTCATCATTACACTTTTTAATATCCTGCTGAAGGAACACGTTGTGCCGATTCAATAACAGCATTACGAATTGCTACTTGCTGTGCAACGGATTGTGATAAATCGTTAAATGCTGCTGCAACGATTGAACTTCCTGTTGCAATTGGATTTCCCATATCACCTCCTTCGCGAACAGATTGAACTAATGGAACCTGACCAAGCAACTTAACATTCATTTCAGCAGCTAACTTTTGTCCACCATCTTTTCCGAAAAGATAATACTTGTTATCAGGTAATTCTTCAGGAATGAACCATGACATATTTTCTATTAGTCCTAAAACAGGAATATTTACTGATGGGAGTTGAAACATAGCTATTGCTTTTCTGGCATCTGCCAATGCTACATCTTGTGGTGTTGTAACAACTACAGCACCTGTAAGAGGAACTGCTGAGATTAAAGTAAGATGAATATCGCTGGTTCCCGGAGGAAGGTCAACAATCATATAATCTATATCTCCCCAGTTAACGTCACTAAAAAGTTGTTTCAAGGCTTTTGATGCCATAGGTCCACGCCAAACAATTGCCTGCGATGGATCCGCAAGGTAGCCTATTGAAATAAGTTTCACACCATGCTTTTCTACAGGTATCATTAATTGTCTTCCGTTAACCTCTTCAATAAAAGGATGCTCATGCTCTGAACCAAACATTATGGGTACGCTGGGCCCAAATATATCAGCATCAACCAAAGCTACTTTTGCACCGTTCTTAGCCAATGAAACCGCTAAATTCGCAGCAACAGTAGATTTACCAACACCACCTTTACCGGAAGCAACGGCAATAATATTTTTAACACCTTTCATCATTTCGTTATCCATACTACGCTGTGTAGTAACGTTGGCTGTCATATTCACTGTTACAACAGCATCTTTATCTACAAAATGAACTATGGCATTTTTACAGGCACGTTCAATTTCAGCTTTCAGAGGACATGCAGGTGTTGTCAGGATTACAGTAAAACTCACATGCTGCCCTTCAATTTCAATATCTTTTATCATGTTCAGTGTCACCAAATCCTTTTTAAGATCCGGTTCCTGTACATAACTTAAAGCTTCTAATACTTTTTCTTTTGTAATCTGCATGGTGCAAAGATAATGGTTGTAAACGAGTGTTTATAGCATCAATTCAACAGATGGATCCCAAAAGTGTTTTTTAAAATCAATTATTTTATCGTCAGATACTTTAATCCCTTCTTTTTCGAGTAAATATTGCATGGCATCATTGGCACCAAAAAAATGTTTTCCTGTGAGCATGCCATTACGATTTACAACTCTGTGAGCAGGAACTTTTGGCTTTATCCGACTGCTGTTGTTCATAGCCCAACCTACAATGCGTGATGATTGAGCACTACCAAGATACTTAGCTATAGCACCATAACTTGTAACCCTCCCTTTGGGAATTAAACGAGCAACCTGATATACCTTTTCAAAAAAAGAAATTTCGTCAGTACTATAGAAATCTGATGTTTTCATACTTGTATAAAAATACAAAAACCACCGACTGACAGCCGGTGGTTTTTGTACCAAATGATTAATTATTGTTTTACAAACTTATTTACAACAACACCATCGGCATTGTTTATTTTAAGTGTATAAACACCTTTATTCAACGATTGAATATCTAACGTAATTCGGAAAGGCTCATTATAATTTTGCTTAATAACTTCCTGACCTAATTGATTATAAACAGTAAGTGTAGAGTTGCCATAAAGTTTAGCAGAAACCATCAATTCTGTTGTAGCAGGATTTGGCATAAGAGTTACATTGCTGCTCAAATCATTTTCTTTAATACCAGTTACCACTACCATTGAAGCATCATCAATTCTTATTGAATTGTCAACACCGGAACCAAAACCGTTAATACCAATGTTATATACACCAGAACTTGTTGGTGTGAATGTGTGAGAAGCCAAGTGATACGTAGAATCAGTAAACAATGGATCAACAGCAATATTGTTTGTCATTGCAGCACCGGTGGCAGCATTTCCATAACGCAATTCTAACTGATATGAAGTAGCTGTTTCTGTAAAGCTCTTGTACCAATATTCAATTCTATAATCGGTTCCGGCAGTTAAATCCAAACATGGAGAAAACAGCCAATTTTCAGGAGATGCAGCTAATGGATTTCCAACACCAAGACGTGCGCATACCAGACCATTGTGGGTATAAGTAGTAGCAAAATCCCAAATGTTACCATCACCATCGGTATCTTCAATAGTCCATCCCGGAGGCGGTGTAGTACCCGATGCCATTTCAAAACCTTCTGTTACTGGAGTAGAACCTAGTACTACAGGAGGGATGTTTGTTACAGTAGCTATTGTTGTATCGTTTGATGCATTACCATCAGAAGGAAGACTGCTGTAAGCTTTTATTGTATGTGGTCCAACAGCAGAAAAATCAGCTGTACCGGTGAACAAGAATGATGATGAACCTCCTGCTGGTATTGTTCCGGTAAAAGTTTCCGTAACAGGTGTACCATTATCAACAACGAATGATACAGGGAATCCGGAAATTGCACTTCCACCCCAGTTGAAGATAGAAACATCAACTGGTGTTGTTGCACTTAAACCACAGCCTGAATTCATATTACTTATTGCAAAAACGCTGGCATCAATGGCTTGAGGGGTATAAATATCAAGTTGATCTACTCCAATAAAGTTGCTGTTACTACCGCTTGGACCTCCATTTACAACAGCATAACGGATTGCGAAGCGAGCTGTTGTACCTGCAGCAGTTACCGGATAGTTTATATAGTCCCATGTACCTGCTACACTTGCCTTAAATCTACCCAATTCAACCCAATTTAAACCTTCCGGTGTTGAATCACCGGCAGCTGAGTACATTACACGAATTGAATCTGCCCATGTTGAACCTGTAGCCGACCTTGCATAAAATGAAATCATATCACCTGCAGAAACATTTAGAGCAGGGGTTACTAACCAGCTATCAATATTATTTGTTCCTGTTACCACATTATAGTTTGCAGCAACATATTCAGAGATGGCTCCATTATATGCAGGAAATACAGTTCCGTCAGGCTGATACCAGGTAGCAGTTACGCCTTGTGGGCCTGTTCCTCTATAATAAGGCAGGTAACCTCTGGCAATTAGTGAAGTGGTGTCATTTTGCTGACTGAAATCATCAGAAAAAGCAACATTAATGGCACTGTTGCCATTTCTTGGGATCAACTGTCCGGGATTTGTGTATTCTGTCTTTGTTACAGATTGTGATCTTGCCCCGAATGCAGGATTCAGATTAACAGGAACCCGGTCTTGCGCTATGGAAGCACCGGATAACAATACTGCGAATGCAGCTAATAGTGTAAATTTTGTCATTTGTGATTTTTTAATTTATAATGTTTTAATGGTGTAAAAGTAAAAAAGAGAAGTTAATGGATTAAATTTGTCCTTGTCTTTTTTCAAAATTTATGAACATTCAAAAAATTGCCATACTTACCTCCGGAGGTGATTCACCGGGAATGAATGCCTGTATTCGCTCTGTTGTCCGTTGTGCCATTTCACAGAAAAGAAATGTGATAGGCATCATGCGTGGTTATGAAGGAATGATTCATGGTGAATTTGTAGAATTAAATGCCCGCTCAGTTAGCAATATTCTGCAAAGGGGAGGAACCATCCTTAAAACGGCCCGAAGCAAGGCTTTTATGACTACTGAAGGCATGAAAAAGGCTTATGATAATCTTTGTGAAGAAGGAATAGAAGGTATTATTGCTATTGGTGGTGATGGTACGTTTAAAGGAGCAGTAGCATTTAATAAATTCAATAATATTCCATTCATAGGAATTCCCGGAACAATAGACAACGATCTTTTTGGAACAGACTACACCATAGGTTTTGACACGGCATTGAATACAATAATTGATGCAGTGGATAAAATTAAAGACACTGCAGCTTCGCATGACAGATTATTTTTTGTGGAAGTAATGGGTCGTGATTCAGGCTGCTTAGCACTTTATGCAGGAATTGCCTGTGGTGCAGAAGAAATCTTAATGCCTGAACAAAAAACAGACATCAATGCTCTGGTTGAAAAACTAAAAGAAAGTGTTCTTAGAAGAAAAACTTCAAGTGTGGTGATTGTTGCCGAAGGCGATGATGGTGGCGGTGCATTTAAAATTGCAGAAGCTGTAAAGAAATCTTTTGACTACGACATAAAGGTTACAGTGCTTGGACATATTCAACGTGGTGGCAGCCCAACTGCGAAAGACAGATTAATGGCAACACGATTTGGTGCCGAAGCAGTAGCTGCACTTCTCAATGGTCAAACAAATAAAATGACAGGGTGGAACGGGAAAGAAGTCACCTTGATAGATCTTGAAAAAGTAGTCAAACAACACAATCCTTTCGATAAACGATTGGTGTCATACAATAATTTCTTATCTTTATAAAACATATTCTAAAATAAACTTTATGCTTTTAGTTGCAGACAGTGGCTCTACAAAAACCAACTGGCTTTTGACAGACCATAAAATTTTTAAGACTGAAATTGAAACAATCGGTTTCAATCCTTTTTTTCACAGCACTGAATTTATTTTAAACGAACTGAAAAAAAATCCTTCGCTTGTTAAATATGCAAATGAAATAAAGGATATAAAATTTTTTGGCTCAGGTTGCTCCAGCGATGACAGAAAGAATATTGTAGCATCAGCTTTTAAAAGTATGTTTCCCAACGCAACAGTTTTAGTTGATCATGATATGTTAGGTGCTGCATTAGCTGCATGCTTTGATACAGCCGGGTTAGTTGCCATTTTAGGAACGGGGTCAAACATTGCTTTTTGGGATGGCAAACACCTTCATCCTACTAATCACGGGCTGGGTTATATTTTAGGTGATGAAGGCAGCGGAAGCTATTTTGGCAGAAAGTTGATGACACATTTCCTGTATGGCATAATGCCTGATGATTTAAAAAAGAAATTCTATGAGCACTATCATCTTACAAAAGAAAGTGCTATTAAGAATGTTTACCACCTGCCGGGAGCAAATGTATATATGGCATCATTTGCAAAGTTTTTATCTTATGAAGCTTCACATCCTTACATACAACATCTGATATACAAAGGTCTTACTGAGTTTGCTGACACCAGCATACTCGCTTATCCCCAACATCAAAATTACCCTGTGCATTTTATTGGAAGCATTGCATTTCATTTTCGAAGTATTCTTGAACGTATTGCATCAGAAAAAAAGTTTTTTGTGGGCAAAACCATTATCCGGCCTGTTGATGATTTGTTAGTTTATTTCAAACAAAAGTGAAAATAACAATATTGTTTAAAATGTGACGTTTCTAAAAAAAAACAAACTTCCGATGCATAAAATGGTTACTTTTACTTCTAAATTCTGTAAAAATGAAAAAGCAACTCATCTTAATTACATCAGCATTGGCGCTTATCACACTCTTTTATTCCTGCAAAAAGGAAGATCAGCAAGCATTAGATGCTAAGACGAAACAGTTTAATGACGATTCTAATAATTACAAAGCAGAATCCGATCAGGCTGATAATGACATCAACAACACCATTAACGAAATCCCTGCATTCGGCAGAGGTGCCGGTGTGGTATCAAGCCCACTTTGTGGTGTAACAATTGATTCATCTCAGCTTTCTCAGAAAATCTTATTCTTTAACTTTGATGGTATTACACCTTGCTTTAGTCCATCACGCACACGCTCTGGACAAATTAAAGTGCAATTGACTACGGGTGCAAACTGGCATCTTGCAGGATCTGTCCTTACCATTACTTACAACAACTTTAAAATAACACGACTCAGTGATAATAAATCTATCACCTTTAACGGTGTTAAAACACTGACAAATGTTAACGGGCACAACTGGTTAACTTTTCTGGCCGGAACAAGTAGTTTTAAATATCAAAGCCGTGCATTCAATGTTAACGTGGCGTATGATGATGGTTCAACAGCAGTCTGGAATCAGGCAAATATTACAGAATGGTCGTATGTCCCATCTGGAAATCATGGTGCTTACCTAATATTTACAGCCAATGGTGATTCTACAGTAAACAACTATTCAAACAGCAGTATGTGGGGAACAAACAGATATGGACAGGCTTTTACCACAAACTATACCACGCCAATAATTTCAAATACTTACTGTGGCTTATGGCGCCCCAATTCAGGGGAGTTGATTCATCACGTAAATGCGTCAGACTTTGCTCTTACGCTTGGCGTTGATCAAAATGGTAATGCAACCACGCTCGATTGTGCTTATGGCTTTAAAGTATCATGGACAAGTAATGGAAACTCTAATTCAGTAGTCCTTAGCTATTAACATAATTTTTAAATTAAAATAAAAACAGAATCTTGTCGTAAGGTTCTATTTTTATTTTTGTGCCAAATTCAAAATGTATGGCCTTACAGGAAGAGATGGAAAAACAAGGGCTATGGTTGTTCAAATACCGTAGTATGTTACCCTTGGTTCTTTTAGCAGGAGGCTTGTCTTATTATTTATGGAGCAAGGCACATCATCTAAGACCATTTCCGGAAAACTCAAGGTCTGAAGAATGGTTCTTATATGCCTGTATGGCAGTATCGTTTTTAGGATTGTTGATGCGCATTTATATTGTTGGACATACTCCTGTCAATACATCAGGTCGTAATACTTCAGAAGGTCAGGTGGCAGACACCATTAACCAAACCGGTATGTATTCAATGGTACGTCATCCATTGTATGTTGGTAATTTTATCATGTGGCTTGGCATAGCATTGTTTACAGCGAGCATTTGGTTCGTATTGTTGTTTATTGCAGTGTACTGGTTGTACTACGAGCGCATCATGTATGCCGAAGAGCAATTTATGAGAAAGAAGTTCGGCAATGCCTACACCGACTGGGCAGAGAAAACACCGGCATTTATTCTTGAATTTTCAAATTATAAAAAACCATCACTTCCGTTTAGCTGGAAGAAGGTACTTAAGAAAGAAAAAAATGGATTTGCTGCAGTATTTATAGTCTTCTTACTATTTTATGCAGCAGGACAATTAATTACCAACAATGCTGTTCAAAACAATTTTCTGATTTATGGAACAGTCTTCAGTATTGTGTTTTATGTAATTATTAAAATCATCAGAAAACAAACTACATTACTACACGAAAGCGATCGTTAGAATAATTATTTTTTTAATAATTTTTTATAGAGATCCAAATAATCATTTGCTGTTTGTTCAATAATAACAATTTTTTCTCCATGAGGATTCTTTTTCTTTAACAAATAAGAGAAAATAGAATTAACATTCTCGTTCAGATCATCTGTAAGAAGAGAAAATAACTCATGGTTGAAATGCATTCCCTTGCCTGATGAATATACTTTGCAGCCATGTGCTATTGCCTCAAGCATTACCATGCCCTGACTTTCAAAAGTAGATGTATGTATCATCACCTTAGCCCTTCCTAAATATTTAAACATTTCTGTACGTGGCATTTCTTCCAAAAGCTCCACAATACCCTCCAAATGATTTTCAGCAATAAACTGCTTCAGTTTTCTAATCAAATGCAAATCGTAAAATTTTCCAATTAACACAGCTTTGACATTAAATTTGAGCTGCTGAATTTGATTCACAATTCTTAAAAAAAGCAATTGATTTTTCAATCCTGTCACTGAGCCAACATTTATTAAATCTATATCGCGCTCAACAACGGCTGCACTTATCGGTCCTAATCCAAATGGAATTATTGCATCACTCTGCCGACCTGCAGACAGATAAAACTTATCATTGGCGAATTGTGAAAGATTTACGATTGCTGAATATTTAAAATCAAACCAACTATAAAATTTGTTCTTCATGGCATCCTGACCCATGATTGTTTGAAGATGAGGTAGTTTATACTTTTTACAAAAACGTTGACCTACAACTGCAGGCCATGTTAACCAGAAAGAATGAACTAAATCAACCTCATGGTTTTCTTCTATACTTTTTAATAACCTCCATGTGCGCTGCAACAAAAACAATCTTGAAAGACCTTTTTTGTTAGCACCACCTAATGCATAAACTCTTATGCCATGCCAATGATATTCTTTTCTATTAAACGGATAGTCAAGAGCGATAATAGTCAGCTCAATATTTTGTTCTTGTAGTGCTCTTGCTAAGTCCTGCAAAGGCGGAATACATGTTGAATCAGATTCGTCTGATGCAAAGCCGGGTGTTATCCAAAGAACTTTCACCTTGTTTTACTTTTTTGAACTAAATATAAAATCCATCCATCGTTAAGCTCGCTTTCTACAGTAAGTAAATAACTTGACTTTGCTTCATTAAAATTAATCATTGGATTTCTCCCAGCCCATTGCTTGCCCATTTTCTTTTCATTAAATAACATCAGACTACTTTCCTCAAATGATTGATACCGGGTATCTAATAAATTTTTAAAGTCAAAATTTAATCCTCTTCCCTTTAAAGCAACATCCATATCAAATGAATACAAAACTTTTCCTTGATAGGGCTTCAATGCATTTGCAATTTCAGTTTCAATAATATTTCGATGATACATCGGCAATATAGCTCTGCATGCCAAAACTACATGAACAATACAAACCACAACAACAATCCAAAGAGGAGGTTTAAAACGTTCCATTAATCTACTGAATGAAGGAAACATTATTATAGAAGCAAATGGAAATGCTATCAAAAGAAATCTGTCATTCTGAAATGGAATACCGCAAAGGAAAATAAAATATAACAGAAGTGATGATGTTGGTAATATCATTTTTCTGTTGAACAATTCATTCTTTTGAATAAAAAACAACAAGAATAAAAACAATGGTATAAACCCCGGATATACAAACAATTTAAAAACATATAATATGTTTGGCAATAAATAATCCTGAATACCATCAGGAGTATTAAAACTACTCCTGAAAATATTTACAAATTTCCATAGATGTAACCATTGATGATTAACACTTCCCGATGCATTTGACCAGAATAGCGCATTCAACCCGAAGCCTACAATAATAATTCCTATTCCACCTAGCAAATAAACAAATTGTTTTCTGCGCAATGCACGAAGCAATGAATAAAACAATACAGGTAGTAAGAGTGGTGCAGCTGCATAACGAGTCAGAATAGCCAATAAAAAGAATAAACAGACAAAAAAAACAGATGACTCCTTTTGTTTAAGTTGAAAATACAGACATACAGTACAGAACATCATTGCCAATGCATCACTCATCACAATAACTGATGATCTTAGTATAAATGGACTGAGCAGAAAAAAGACAATACTGAAAACAAAAGCATGTTGTTCATTTCTACTCTGTATAAGAATAATCTTTCTGATTAATATTGTTGTAACAATTACAGAAATCAAACTCACCAACTGAAGCGAAATGGCAAAATCATGAAATATAAAATGCAACAACCATCCGGAAAATGCATAAACCGGAGGATAAAAATTCAAACGATAATTTTCTGAAAATAAATTTTTGCATTGCAACAAATAGCTATAAGCATCCTGCCCATATAATCCATCAAACCTTAAAAAACCGGTAATAAAAAAAATGATTGAAGCTATTAAGATTAAAATAATGTAAAATTGTTTACTTACACTATACATATTTTCTTCTTTTCCATCACAATTACAAAATAATCGCCTGTTTGCTTAAAAGGGAATATACGATTTATAAATCTATCGGCTTTAGATAGCATTTTGAAAAGCATAGGAGAGCTTTTAAGATAATGGTGCATATATTCCGGTGGCATAATATTACATAAACCCTGCAAGTAAACTATCTTAAACTTCTCTTTTAATAGTTTGGAAACAAATCCCGGATGATAATAATATGTTTTAAATTTTACTCCTTCAACTTTAGCATTAGCACCGCTTTTCTTCCATCGTCTAAATGCAAGTTTGAAGTTAAATGAAAATACATGTAAATGCTCCCACAAACAAATTGGCGGCATCATCACAAGCATAATTCGACCATTATCTTTGAGAAATAATGGTAGTTTATTGACAACATCGGCCAAATTTTCCGTACAATTCAACCCACCGAAATTTGAAAAAATGAAATCAAATTTTCTATTGCCTATCAAATCTAGCTGGTCAAAAGAAATACACTTTGTTTCAATCTGGGGAATATTTTGCTTATTAATTTTATGGTTCAATACATTAATCATTCCTTCTGCTCCATCAGTTGCAAGGACTTTATGATTTTTTGAAAAATAAATTGCATCAATACCGGTGCCGCAATTTAGTTCTAAAATATCGCTGTTGCCGGGAATATACTTTAAAGCAATTTTATAAATTTCATCACGGCAATAACGTGAAAGACAGTTTGACTCATTGTAATCATCAAACACCTTAGCTTGTAGTGAAAATGCTTGTGTAGATGTCTCCATATTTTACGCTATTTTTCCTTTAGATTTACGCCTGATCTCAGAATAATACTAGCCGGTTTATAATATGCAGTCAACAATGCTTTATGTATGTTTCCATTTTTCAGGGTAAAAATCTTTTTTAACTCTTGCCAGCTTTGTTTTGCACGAAAAGATTTATGTACATAACGATGAAGTGCTTTATAAAACGTAGCACTATATTCACCGGAATACATCAGCAACAACTCGTCTGAATCTTTCCAGTTTTTTTTCTCTTTCATTGATGCCTTAACCTTCTCATAGAATACAGTACCCGGAAGTGGATAGCTAACAGACACTCCAATATCAAACGGATCAAGTTCATCTACCATCTTCAGGGTTTTCAGAATATCTGCCTTAGTCTCTCCGGGATAACCAAACTGAAGAAATAAACATGGTTTCATTTGATACTTTTTTAAAAGCCTTACTGCCTGATATATTTGCTCAACATTTATCCCTTTATCCATTGCATCAAGAATTTTCTGCGAACCCGACTCAGCTCCAATCCAAATCTCATCTGCCCCACTCTTTGATAAATTGTCAATCAACTCTTCATTTTGCAATAAATCGGCACGACATTGTATTTTGTACTTTAATTTCATGCCTGATTCAATTAAGAGTTTTGAAAAGGAATCTAACCAGCCAGGCTTTAGTCCAAATATATCATCACAAAACCAAATATGATCAAACTCAAAAAACCTACTCATCTCTTTCAATTCGTTCAATACATGTTCAGGCGAACGCACGTTATATCGGTTGCCGTAAATAGGTTTAGCACACCAATTGCACTTATATGGACAACCTCTGGTTGTTGACACATTAATAGAAAAATAGTTATGTTTTTCCCATGCCCTCTTGTAAGGTTTAATATCAATTAAATCCCATGCCGGGAAAGGCAATTTATCTAATTGTGTAATAACTTTTCTTCTCTCATTACATTTAACGTTGCCATTACTTTTGAAAGCAATTCCTTTGATTGATTCAAAGTCACGAATTCCTTTATCAAACAATTCAATCAATGTTGACTCAGGTTCACCTAATAATACTACATCGGCACCTGACATCAGATAATCAGTATAATGATCGGTAGAGTCGCTACTTGATATAATTGTTTTAACCCCAATTGATTTTGCAAAACGCAATAAATTGAAAGCTGCTTCACGCATATTAGTAAGGCACATCTTTGTGAGATAATTAAACCCATCATCACAAATCAATAAAAGATCGGGGTTAACTTCTTTCTGTCGTTTCTTTAACGGCTGTAGAGAAGAGTCAAAACTAACATCATGTAAATAAACATCGTTACCAAGATTTCTTAAGACGTTAGCAACAATTAATGTTGCCAAAGGTGGATAAGGCTTAGATAGCGCAAGTTGCTTTTTATCAAACTGTAAATAATAGCTATGCGTTATTAACACCTTCATAGCTCTGATACTGTTAAATAAGAATTAATTTCATTCATCTCAATCTGAAATGCCCTTAATACTTTTGTCTGAAAGTCACTAGGATGATGTTTGGAAATTCCCTTCGTACTTCTCATGGTAAGATGAAATTTCTCTTTTTTAAAGTTTGGAAACTTCTTTCGCCAATAATATAAAGTAATATGATGACATAGTTTCTCCAAGGGATTAAAAACTGAAGTCTTCAATAATAACTCAAATGCATTCTTTAGTTTAATATTACACTGAACCAAATAATTTCTGTTCCAATCAGGTAAATTCGGGTAATATTTATGCACCCAATTATTTTGAAACAAAAAAACATTCAATATACAGCTGTGTTCAAATACAGGAATTAGGTGTACAAATTCTGTTGCCGTAAAAATATTCTTATCTCTTATTTGCAAATTATTCTCATCAACAAAATAGTTAACGCAGAAATATCTTTTAGAATTAAATAAGAAGAGCTTCTTAAAAAGAATCATTAAAGTCCTGCAAATCCAAAGCCGGCCAGGTTTGGTTATTATAAAATAATCAATATCACCATCCGGGTTCATAACCCCTTTTGACAGTGAACCAGAAACAGCAATTCCACGCACAAAGGGAAATGTAGCTAACAGCTTTGCATACTTTTTTAGTTTTATAAAATACTTTTCAGCCTCTGCTTCCTTTACCTTTCTTAATCCTGAATATTGAGCAACATTTCTACTCGTAGAATAATACTGTTCAAAACCAAAAATCATCTCATCTTCAATTAAAAAAGACAAATTTTGCTCTGTTTCCTGTACAGAAATATTGCAAAGCGCAGCAATTTCCCTTAACTTTAATGGATGTTCAAATATCTTAAAGTAAGCTAAAACTTTAAGAATTGATAAACGTATTTCAAATGTATTTTTAGTGCAAATCTGACTCAAATGTTTACGATTTAGCCTTAATGATATATATTTTAAATGGGTTCTTAAATCCGGTAATCAAATCCAACAAGGATTGTTGCGGTTTCAATTCTGCCACATCAAACAAATTGAGTATCGTTGTTGAATGATGAAAATAAAATTGTCCCATTTCTGAATTGTTCTTTTTGAAATATTCTAAGCTTCTTTCTTTTGCTTTTTGATCTTCATTTTCACTATATAAGAATGTATCTGCAATAATAACACAGCCTTTATCATTCAAAAATTGTTTCATACTGAATAGGATTACTTCCAAAGCATTTTTAAAATATTGCAATGAAGCTGCAAAAAGTACAACATCATACTTTTTAACTGAATGGGAATTAAGCAACTCCTGACTGAAAAATTCAATATGAGGAAACAGTCTTTTTGCCTGACTCAATTCTATTTGATTGATGTCGTAACCGGCTACTTCATAGCCTGATTTATGCAACTGACTGCAAAGCCAACCGTTACCACAACCTATTTCAAGAATACGTTTAATTTTTTCATTTTTCTGCAGGAACAAAATCAACCTTCTTAAAGAATCTCTTCTTATTTTCCATTCTTTATAGTGAATATGCTCCTTAGTAACATAAGGTAGCTTTGCAACCATTTCATCTGAATATAATCTGCCTTCAGCGTTTCGCAATTTGATATACTCACTTTCAAACAATGATGATTCATATTGCAACATGGTGGTTTGATTTTATAAGAATATAACGGCTTAAAAATATCAAACCCATTGATAAGTATGCGAGAAATAAATGTTAACAAACCAAAACTTTGTAAAAAATCAATTGAATAGAAAATATACTACACTAATCGAAATTAAAAGCGACTTACAGAATCTTGTTAAATGTGATCTTAATAAAAATCAAGGACGAGGTTTATAGTACTTCATTGCTGTAGGCATAAACTTATTCAAGTCGTGAATACGTGTTTCATTGCTTGGGTGGGTACTTAATATTTCAGGAACTTTATTTCCGGAAACTGCCGCCATTCTTTTCCAGAAGTCAGGAGCAATTGCAGGGTTATAACCTGCCATAGCCATAAAAATTAATCCTAATTTATCAGCTTCAGTTTCATGTAGGCGTGAATAGGGTAATAAAACACCAAGATTTGCACCAACACCATATGCTGTATTAAACAATTGTCTTGTCTCAGCAGGTTTATTTATCAAGGCAACATCTAATGCAAGTCCGCCTGTTGCCGCTAATAATTGCTGACTCATTCTTTCATTGCCATGGCGTGCAATAGCATGTGCAATTTCATGACCAATCACTAAAGCTAAACTTTCTTCATTTTTTGTTACCGGCAATAACCCTGAATAAACCACAACTTTACCTCCAGGCATACACCATGCATTGACATCTTTGCTGTCAACGAGGTTAAACTCCCATTTATAATCCTTTATTCTGTCGTAAAGGTTATTATCGCGCATATATTGAACAACTGCATCTTTTACACGCTCCCCTACCCGCTTTACCATTTGAGCATCTGAATTGCTATTTACCATCGGGGGATGTTCTTTAAGAAAATCGTTATATGACGTTAAAGCCATAGCTACCATCTGCGATTCCGGAAGTAAATTCATTTGCTTACGTTCTGTCAGCGGCACATTACTGCATGAAACAAAAAAAATCAGAAGCAATATTTTTATAGTCCCTTTCATGAGAATTAATATATAATTATTTAACCGGAAAAAAATGTTTTTGGTGTTTAGAAATAATAAATTCTGAATGAATAATTTATTCTACTTCTGCCGTAAGTCCACGTTGAACTAATGCCTTACACATGGGTTGCAGCACGCTTACTGAGCCATCTTTTACAGAGCATCGGCCATTGTTATGTACAATAATTGAACATTGTTCGGCCTGCTCTCTTTCATGATTACAAATTTCCATTAGCGATTCAATCACAAAATCAAATGTGTTTACATCATCATTATAAAGTACAATATGATAATCATTTGATACCGTCTTTTTTCTTTGTTTAACCTGCTCTGCTTGTTTTAACATTTTAATGTTTCTCCATTGAACACTGCAATAATAATAAGCAAATTCAATTTTCAAAAATCAATGGTGAAAAATCGTGAAAATGACGGAATTCTTCATAAATCAGAAAAACTGTTAATTAATTACAACCGGAATATAGCGGCCGATAACAGAATTATGCTGTCGCCTGATACTCAACGGAATAGATTCGCTTTTCAGGTTTAAATTGTCAATTTTAGAGCCATTTCCTGTATCTAACACCTTTGCTGTTGCCTGGTCACTTGTTTCAGCATAACTAATATTGATTAAAGCCGCTGCAGGTTTCTGAATTGTTTTCTGCGATGTAATCACTGATGTTCCTACAAGCTCTTGTTGCACTGTTTTATTCTCTTTTACAGTTTCTTCAATTTGTTGCTGTTGAAGAATTGTATCGGTTGGCAACCCAACCAAAGGAACAACTTTTACTGTTAAATCGTCATTAGCAACAACTACCTCTTTCTCCTGTGCCTGCAGTTGCTCTAATGTAATATCTGTAAGATTATAATTGCCCGCAATTGCCTGAGTATTTTGCACTACAGCATCCTGTCTAGCCTGAAATTTTTTGTCTTCTTCTTCTTGTTGTTTTCTTTGCTGTTCATGTGTCAGCATTTTAAATGTTGGCTCATCAGGAACTTTAACTTTTAAACGCAATTTTTCCGAAGGAATTTTTACATAGAAAATTTTTCCTTCTTCAAATTTAAAAGTTATTTGACTTGCAGGTAATGAAACTATTGAGAGAATTAAGTGACTATCCGACTCTGCTGATTGTGCATAGCCAGCTGTGCTGAGTACAGAACTGATAATTGCTATTTGGGCTATCTTTTTCATTGTATAAAGACAACTGTTATACTCGTCTGGTTCAAAAAGGTTACTTATCATTTAAAATCATCTTGATTTTTATCAGTAAATCTACTCGCAGACATTTTTTAAATTTGCCTTCATAAAATATCAGAATTCATGTTTAAAAGAACATTTCTTACAGCTGTCCTAGTGCTTAGTCAGCTATTTTCAAAGGCCGATGAAGGCATGTGGTTACCTACTCTTTTAAAAACCTTAAATGCCGATGCTATGTACAGCAAAGGACTTAAAATACCCATTGACTCATTATTTTCACTAAACTCTTCCTCTATAAAAGATGCCATTGTTCAGTTTGGAGGCGGTTGCACCGGTGAAATTATCGGTAAAAGCGGACTCCTTCTAACAAACTATCACTGCGGCTACAGTCAGGTTGTTCAACACAGCAGCGTTAAAGACAACTACCTTACCAATGGTTTTTGGGCTATGAATTTGAACGAAGAACTACCATGCACAGGGCTAACTGCTACATTTATTGTTCGCATGGAAGATGTTACAGAAAGTATTTTACCTTTTATAAATGACAGTCTAAAAGAAACGGAAAAGACTGTTAAGATAAAAGAACTTTCTCAGATTATTGTGCAAAAAGCTATTCAGGGAACACATTATGATGCAGAAGTGAAACCTTTTTATTATGGAAATAAATATTTTCTGATTGTGACTGAAAAATTTAAAGATGTAAGATTAGTTGGTGCACCACCATCAAGCATTGGAAAGTTTGCAGATGAAACCGATAACTGGATGTGGCCACGTCAAACAGGTGATTTCGCTCTTTTCAGAATTTATGCAGATAAAAGCAACAATCCTGCCGATTACAGTAAGGAGAATATACCATATAAACCAAAATATGTTTTGCCCATAAGTCTAAATGGAATAAATGAAAATGATTTTACCATGGTATATGGTTTTCCCGGACGCACACAAGAGTATTTGCCAATGGAGGCAGTACGAACTTTAATGAACCATACCGACCCTGTGCGTATTGAACTCCGCAAAATTCGGCTTGAACAAATGGAACAGGCTATGGAACATAACGACACCGTTCGTATTCAATACTCGTCCAAACATTCATCTATAAAAAACGGCTACACAAAATGGCAAGGTGAAATACTTGGCCTGAAAAGACTTAATGCTTTAGCTGTAAAGTCGCAGCATGAGTTTGATTTTTTTCAATGGGCAAAAAAGAATGCTAAAACAGAATATCAAAAAGTGGTGAGCGAACTTAATCAGTTGCATATCAAGCAGCGGCCGTTATCCATTGCAGCCGACTACTATTTTGAAGCCATTAAAGGTGTTGAATTACTCACGTTTGCCGAAACATTTTCAAGGCTTGAAAAAATCTGTAGCACAAATCCTGTAGATGAAAAAGCATTATCAGAATTAAAAACCAATCTACTAAAATCAACTGCAGGCTATTTTAAAAATTATGATGTTGCCATTGACAAAGCCATCATGCCAATGTTATTGAAAGAATATATTGATAAAACGCCTTCAGGGCTTGAAGCCGATCTTTCTTTTATTGCCAAAAAACACAAAAACAATATTTCAAGATATTGTGATTATGTCTTAAAAAAATCTGTGTTTGCAGATCAGAAACGAGCAGAGAATTTT
Source organism: Bacteroidetes bacterium UBA6661 (assembly GCA_002455375.1). GTDB lineage: Bacteria > Bacteroidota > Bacteroidia > AKYH767-A > OLB10 > OLB10. The sequence goes on along the minus strand of DKKR01000094.1, from coordinate 24,332 downwards.
ATTCAGTCGTTTACTCCAAACAAACTCAGTAAACTTCTTAACGACCCTGCATATTCACTCATCAAGCAATGCTCATTGGCATATGCCTTAAAGGTGCTTCCTGAAATGACGAAGATTACATTAGAAATAAATAATCTACAAAAAGTGTATATGAAAGGTCTAATGGAGATAGCTGCTGAGAATAAAAAGAATATATATCCGGATGCAAACTTTACTCTTCGCGTTACCTATGGCAAGGTTGAAGGTTATGAGCCACGTGATGGCATTGCTTACAAATATTATACAACACTTGATGGAGTTGCAGAAAAGTACGATTCAACCAACTATGATTTTAATGTCCCACAAAGACTTCTTGAACTTCATAAGAAGAAAGATTATGGCAACTATGCAACAAACGGTAAAATAATTCCATGTTTCTTAGCCTCAAATCATACAACAGGAGGCAATTCAGGAAGTCCTGTTCTGAATGGAAAAGGTCAGCTAATCGGAATAAATTTCGATCGTGTTTGGGAAGGCACAATGAGTGATATTATGTTTGATCCTGAGAAATGCAGAAACATCACATTAGATATACGTTATGTATTATTTATTGTTGACAAATTTGCCGGAGCCAAATGGCTTATCGAAGAAATGAATCTTGTGCAATAACGATTACCTGTTAATCATCAACCGCAAAGTTTTAGAGGCATTTTCCTGCGTTATTTTAATCAGATAGACTCCTTTACTTATATCTGATAAATCGAATGGCAGCTGTGTAGTGCCCGGTTGCAGCGTAAAATTATTTTGTTGCAACACCCTTCCGCTAATATCTAAAAGTTGAATTGTTGTAAAAATATTTCTAACTGAGGTAAGTTGCACTACAACACTTTTATCTGCAGGGTTTGGAAATAAGACTGCTGCAATAACAGATTGTGGTTGATCTAATCCAACCGGAGTAAACACTAATGGATCTGATACAGAAGTGCAGCCTGTAACGCTATCAGTGGCAACAACATAATAAGTGCCTTGCTGCGTTGCTGTTAGTTGTAATGAAGTTTCACCGGGCATTGCTGCACCATTATAATACCATTGTAACATATAACCGGTTAACACGCAATTTAATGTATTGCCATTGACAAAAAACGTTGGCTTTGGAGGATTAGGGTTCACCTGAACATTAATTGCTGCTGAGACTGCTGTGCATCCATGTGCATTTGTTACAACAGCAAAGAAATTACCTGATGTTGTTAAAAATAAGTCTGAATTGGTTTCGCCAATCAACAAATTACCGCTCTCATACCATTGAATCGCCAACGTATCATTACAAGTCAAAACAACAGTATCTCCTGCACACAAAATCAATGGAATATTTGCACTTACCGTAGGTGTATCAGGAACTGCGAAAACATGTACAGTATCTGTATGAATGGTTGTAGCAACAGGTACCTGCATTATTGAATAATTTACTACTAATGAACCGGAAACACCAGACAATGTACCTGTAGCTGTTCCACTGGCACTCCACCCCGGAAAAGTTACTGAGCCCAAATCATCATCTGCACCAAACAATCCGCCATCTTCATCCCAAACATGCAAGGTGTAATTACTGTTCTGTAATGGTATGTTGGGCAACGTCCATGACAATGGTGCATTTGTATTTGAAACAGAAGGATGACTGTCGTAAATCTGATTGCCTTGTGAATCGTACAGATAAAAATACATATCAGGAACATCAACCGGAGCACCATAATTGTCGGGGATGCTGGCTACTGTAATATCAGTCAGAAAATATTGAGGAGAACCATTGGCTGTAACAGACTGTGTTACTACGTAATCGCCAGGCACGTTATATATTTGTACCGGTGGATTTTCCAAGTTACTCTGAATACCATTTCCAAAATCCCACAAATAAGATGCTTGACCGGGATTATTGTTTACAAACGTTACACTCAATGGCAAACATCCACTGCTATTGGTCATTGAAAAGCCAGGATTACTAACAGTGTCAGGTAAAACCGTAAATGGCAATGTGTAGCTAATAGTTTGATCGCCTAAAACCTGAAGTGTGGCAATAACGGTGACTGTTGCATTGTAAACACCGGCAATTAATGGTGTTCCGCTCAAATTAACACAACCATAAATAGACTGAGATGGATTATAGTTACATCCATTAACAAAGTTATTGCATTGCCAGGTCATTCCTACAGGCAGTCCTGTAATATTTGCAATGTTAAAATTAGTTATTGTAATACCCATAGTGTCAGCAATCATCACAAAGGTGATATCCTGAGTGTAAGGTTGATTCACTGTTGCAGGTAATAAAGTGTCGGGATAAATGCCGGGGTCAGTCTGTGTGCTGTCAATGCTGCATTGCGCAAATGACAAGAAACCTACAACAGTAAAAGCTAAACAAAGTAAAATTCTCTTCATATCTATTTCTTTTAGTTGAGTAAAAATAGTGAATGATTGATAACTTGAAAATTAAAATTCAGAAACTTATTAATACAACAACTAAAACAATCAGGCTTTAAAATACTTTCCTGTCACAAATATTTCTTTTGAACTGTTGCGTGTGCTTTTGGGGCGTAAAACAAAACATTCGCCAAAACATGACTTTACTTCATCGCGAAAGGCCATTGCATCTTCGCCATCAAATATTTTACACACAAAATGTCCGCCTGGTCGTAGAAAGCGTTTTGCAGTTTGAAGGGCAAGCATACTTAAGTCAAACGAACGTGCCTGATCGGTAAAACGACTACCGGTAGTATTCGGAGCCATATCACTCATCACTACATCAAACTTATCATTAAAACCATAACGGTCAAACAAAGTTTGCAAATCAAAAGTTTCTATGTTATCCTGAACAGTAAACACATTGGGCAATTTCACTTCAACCGGTTTTAAGTCTATACCAAAAACTTTACCCTTCTCCCCTGCCTTTTTTGAAGCATATTGCAACCATGACCCGGGTGAAGCACCCAAATCAAGTACATTATCCCCTTGTCTGAACAATTTATGCTTTAAATCAATCTCTTCGAGCTTATAAATACTTCGGGCTGCAAAGTTTTCCTGCTTTGCTTTACGTGCGTAATAATCATTTGGTTTATAAGACACAATCTGAATTTTCGGTAAAATTACATGAGATGAATTAATTTAGCTGTCTGTCAATTCAAGAAAATCTTTTAAACTTGCAAAACAAATTTAATAATTATGAAAAGAACATTCACATTTTTATCAGTTGCCACAGCATTTTGTGTTATTGCTGCTACCGTAATTATGCCTTCCTGTAAGTCATCAAAATCTACTGCTGCCAGCAATTCTACACCTATTACTGTTCCTGATAAGCCAAGTTACGCAGTTCATGTTAAACCTATTGTAGATGCAGCTTGCGGAACCAAATGTCATAGCCCGGCAAAAAAAGCAGATGGACTTGATTTGAGTTATTATGAAGGCGTGAAAGATGCCTGCGAAAAACACAAATTATTAGGCTCTATAAAACATGAAAGTGGTGTTAAAGCAATGCCACGTATGGCACCACAACTCAGCAAAGAAGCTATTGCCACCATCGAAAAATGGATCAATGATGGCTATGCGCAGTAACTTCATTTTTTAAGTTTTCTCTTTCATTATATTGACTGATTCTCTTTTACTGATCCGGTTTAGAGGCAACACCGGTATTTCTGTTCATCAGCTTGAACAAACTATAAAGCTATTTGAAGAGGGTGCTACAGTACCATTTATAGCTCGTTATAGAAAAGAAAAAACAGGAGGACTTACTGATGAAAATTTGTTGGAGTTAAAAAAGATACTCACAGAGGTTGAGGACTTTAACAACAGAAAGCAATTCATCATTAATACACTGATGGCTAAAGGTGTTTTCGATTTGCTTAAAGATAAAATTGAATCAGCTACAACATTAAATGAGCTTGAAGATATTTATCTTCCCTTTAAAGAAAAAAGAAAAAATCGTGCACAAAATGCCAGAGATGCAGGGCTTGAACCACTTGCACAAACACTCATTCGTGATGACAGAAATGCAAAGCAAATTGCAGAGAAATATATTTCATCAACTTTTGCAGATACGGAGAAAGTATTGCAGGGAGCTCGTGACATTATTGCAGAATTAATTTCAGAAAATCATCAGGTAAGAAAAACGTTTCGTCAATGCTTTGAACAGAAATCTTTTATTATTTCAAAGGTTATCAAATCCAAATTAGAAGAAGCTGTTAAATACAAAGATTATTTCGATTACAAAGAAAAAATAACTAGTTGTGCGGCACATCGTCTATTAGCCATTTTAAGAGGTGACAAAGAGAAACTGTTACGGGTTTCTGTAATGCCGGACTCAACATTTTTACTGAATCTGCTTTTTGATACCATAAAGTCCGAAGGTTTTTATTTAAATACTCAGGTTAAAACTGCTGCTGAAGATGCATGCAGCAGACTCCTTATACCATCAATGGAAAATGAAACTATTGGATATTACAGACTGAAAGCTGAAACAGAATCAGCCAGATTGTTTGCTGTAGTACTGAAACAATTATTACTTGCACCACCATTAGGTCAAAAAAATATTCTAGCGATTGATCCGGGATTTAAAAGTGGATGTAAGATTGTTTGTCTCGACAAAAACGGCAGGCTCTTACACAATGAAACCATTTATCCTCACCCACCGCAAAGCCAACAGAAAATTGCATCAAATAAAATTTCAACATTGGTAAGCCAATATAAAATTGATGCCATTGCCATAGGTGACGGCACTGCCGGTCGTGAAACAGGTACTTTTATTCAACGATTGCGTTTTGATCGCAAAATACAGGTTTTTATGGTGAATGAAGATGGGGCTTCTGTTTACTCTGCTACAGCAGAAGCACGCAAAGAGTTTCCCGAATATGATGTAACTGTTCGAGGTGCTGTTTCCATTGGTCGCAGGTTGATGGACCCGCTTGCCGAACTCATAAAAATTAATCCCCGCTCACTTGGTATTGGGCAATATCAGCATGAAATTGATGAGATGATGCTCAACAGCGCATTAGATCAAACTATAGAACACTGCGTAAACACCGTAGGCGTTAATCTTGAAACTGCAAGCGAAAAACTACTTACCTACGTTTCCGGAATTGGCGAAGTAATGGCAAAAAAAATTATTGATGCACGAACCAATTCCGACATTCGCTCCCGGAGTGAATTGAAAAAAATTAAAGGAATGGGTGATAAAACTTTTGAAATGTGTGCCGGATTTATTCGGATTAACGGTGATAATCCGTTAGACAAAAGTGCTGTTCACCCTGAAAACTACCCTCTTGTTGAACGTATGGCAGAAGACATTGACACAACAATAACCGGCTTGATAGGCAGCGATAGCCAGATTCAGAAGATTGATATTACAAAATATGTGACAGATGAAGTTGGGTTACCTACTCTGAAAGATATCATTGCTGAATTATCAAAACCCGGACGGGATGTAAGAGGCATTATAAAAGTCTTCGAATTTAATTCTGAAATTAAAAGTATCAATGACTTACAGCCTGACATGTTGCTTCCCGGGATTATTACAAACATTACAAACTTTGGAGCATTTGTAGATATAGGAATTAAAAAAGACGGACTGGTTCACATATCGGAAATCAGTGATGAATTTATTTCTGATATATCTTCGGCAGTGCGACTAAATCAACAGGTGATGGTAAAAGTGTTAAGTGCAGATAGTACAACAGGAAGAATTCAGTTTTCGATGAAAGGTATTCAGCAACCATAATATTTTTAACGATGTTAATTTTAAGTATGAATATTCAACTTGAAAAAGTACGCGTTGATAAATGGCTGTGGGCAGTTCGAATTTTCAAAACACGTTCGCAAGCTGCTGAAGCCTGTGCAAGAGGAAAAATATTTATTGATGGTGTTTCTGTAAAAGCATCACGACTAATTAAAACCAATGAAATATTATCAATCAGGCGTGGTTCTTTTACATTAGTGTTTCAGGTTATTCAACCAATAGAAAACAGAGTGTCAGCGGCAATTAAAGATCAATTTTGCAAAGACATGACATCAGCCGATGAATATGAAAAAATTAAGATGCACAGTCTTGCTGTGCGCACCTACAGACAACACAATGAAGGACGGCCTACCAAAAAAGAAAGACGCGCATTAGATGATTTTCTTGACTGGTAAAATTTATTAAAAAGGATAACCTATACCGAAATTATAAATCAGGCTGCGTGGTTTTACTTCATCAACAATCACTTTGTCATCACTTTTATATTGTGGGTCAACAATAGGTACACCAATATCAAGTCTGAAAATAAAGAAGGTAAAGTCAAACCGGAAACCTAACCCACTACCAACAGCTAACTGCTTATAAAAACGATCTAACTCAAACTCAGCATCAGGACGTGAAGTTTCTTTTTTCCTCACCCAGATATTTCCGGCATCAAGAAAGAATGCACCCTTCAGAATTTTCAAAATATCGAAACGATATTCAATATTACCATTGATTTTTATGTCACCCGTACGTTCAAAATTATTTACACTGGTAAAATTTCCGGGACCAACATTACGAGCACGAAATGCGCGTAAATCGTTCGATCCACCGGCATAAAAACTTTTTTCGAACGGGATTATTTTTGAATTACCATAAGCAATACCAATACCTGCAGCAATTCTATACACAATAGAATTATGTGCATTTATATTTTGATAAAATCTGAAATCGGCATCAGGCCTGAAGTATTGAGCAAACCTTTTGTTAAGAATTGTATAACTGTTGTTCACATCCTTATCTGCACCTTCTATTTGCCTGAACCAGTAAAGTGTATTTCCGGCAATTTCAATATTTGTTCTGAAAAATTTAAAATTACCGGGCTCATTCAATTGCTGATTGTTATAGATGAGGGTGTATCGGCCATTTGAAATCAGGTGGTTGTCATAACTGCTGAACAACACAGGGTCGTTCAGACTTTCCAATCTCGCCTTAAATTCAGGTTCAAGCTTTACATTAACAAAATTTATTTGAAATGGTGTTACGATTTGTTTGATAAACCTACCTTTTCGCCATTCTAATGATGCAGAAAAATCGAGAATAGAACGATTAAACTCCGGGCGGTTTTGAATATTATAATTGGTAGAAAATACGGTGACAGGATTGGCAGCAATATTTTTAAACAAACGGTTAAATGGTTTTATGGCCTTAGGCAGGTATATTGAATTCTCTACTCCCAGCTCATAGGTATTGAATAACAACAATACTTTATTGTCTTTGTCATCAGTAAATTTTTTCTGCGATTCTAATGCCCCTCTGATTTTAAACTCAAACATCTCTGCACCTCTAAAAACATTTTTGTTTCTATAAGTAAAATCACCTGCAACACCAAGGTTGCCTCCGTTATTGGTCCCTTCAAACTCTGTCTTATATTCTTGCTTAGGCGTTGCACCAAGATTTATAAAGCAATCAAGTTTATTGCTGTCAACTGCATTGTAGTTGATATTCACAAAACGATACATGCCGAGCAGATTTAGCCCCTTATAAGTATAGTCTGCATTACTCTGCCTGAAAACAGCATCAGGCTTAAGAAATGTATGGTTAACGATTACTTCAGGCTTCACAGGCATTTTCTTTCCTGCCCGCTTCACAAACAAATAACCTTTATAAGCTACTGTATCATATTGAATCATTGATGCATTAAGACTCAAAGGATCATAGTCGGGACTAAAAATTATCCGGTTCAATTTAAACTTTGTATGTGGCATTGCAACGGAACTTACTGTTGAATCGGGGTTTGAAAAGGCTGCTACATCCTGAAAGACGGCTATATTCTTTGTAGTATCTGATGTGTAAACACGATAGGAAACAAACTGTGGTGAAAATTGAAAATATCCTTCATTGCGAAGCTTTTTTGTTAGTCGTTCGCGGTCGCCTTGCAATATACCTTCATTATAAATGATTCCTGCTTGCAGTTTTGATGTTGAAGTATCTTTTAAAACAAGAGAGTCGAGGTTGTCATCAGCACATTCACGAGCCACATATTTTATAAACGATGGTTTATGTGCAATGATAGTGTATCGGACAATTGCCTTTTTCTTTCTGTAAATGGTACTGTCTTTAACTTCTGCATCAAAATAGCCATTCTTAGACATAAATTGCTTTATCTGCTGTATAGATTTCTTAGTAAAAAGTGTATCCAACACTTCAGGCTCCTCTCCTACTGTGTTCTTTAACCAATTTTTAAACTTAGTTGGTTTACCCCGATTTCCCATACTATATACAGCAAGATGAAAACGGAACAATCCTAAAATTCTCCTATTAGCTTTTTGTTTGATAATTGCTTTAACGCCTTCGCGCAGTTCCGGCTTGTCTATTATTACCTGATTGCGATTCAGCAAATACTCTCCTTTGTCCAATTGCTTAAAGGGGCTGCAAGATGCCACCAGTAAAATCAGAGTAAATAAAATGCCGTACTGCCTTTTGCGCATAATTTTTCGGATGCGGTAAAAATAAAACTTATTGATCATCTATCTTTATACCCTTTAACAGTATTCTTCTAATGCTGACAAGTTCAGAAATAAAACAGATAAAGTCACTAAAGGACAAGGCTAACCGCCATGAGCAACAAAAATTTGTTGTTGAAGGTGAAAAAATGGTTGCAGAACTGGCCCATTCAGCCTTTACTATCATAGCGGTATATGCTACTGATGAATGGATTGAACAGTCAAGCAATGATATAAAAGGATTATTAAAAGAAAAACTAATTAAAGTTAAAACAAAAGAATTAGAGCGGATATCTTCGTTAAAGCAACCTCAAAGCGTGTTGGCTTTAGTGGCCATGCCGCAACAACCGGAAACCGAAATACAATTTAAAGACATCATTTTGGCATTTGATGACATAAGTGACCCGGGAAATTTAGGTAGTATTATCAGAATTGCTGATTGGTTTGGTATTAAACAAATTGTTTGTTCATCAACGTCTGTTGATCTTTATAATCCCAAGACTATTCAGGCTACCATGGGATCCATTTTCAGAGTGAATGTTTTTTATACTGATCTTGAAAAATGGGTTTCTGCTAATAAACAAAACGCCACTTTTTATGCTACATTGCTAAATGGTAAGTCTGTTTATGCTGTCGCTAAGAAAAGGCCTGCTGTTTTGGTTTTTGGAAATGAATCAAGAGGTGTTTCACAGTCAATTCAGCAATTAATTGATCAGGCTATATCCATTCCAAAATTTCCTGATGAAAAAAGCAGCCCTGTTGAATCTTTAAATATTGCCATGTCTGCTGCAATTTTTTGCAGTGAGTGGCGTAGGGATTAAAAGTTAGGCTTCAATAAGTATTTACTGTAGAATGCGTCAATGTGCGACTTTGCCTCATGCGCTTCATCAACTAACTTAAAGAGTGAAAGGTCTTCAGGTAAAATATTGCCTTCATCAACCATAACTGTTTGCAGCCATTCAAACAATTTACTCCAATACTCTTTGCCAACAAGTACAATTGGAAATCTGCCAATCTTTTTTGTTTGAATGAGTGTTAATGCTTCAAAAAATTCGTCTAACGTGCCAAATCCACCGGGAAGTACAACAAAACCTTGTGCATATTTGGTAAACATTACCTTGCGTACAAAGAAGTAATCAAACATCAGATTTTTATCATGATCTACAAAAGGATTTGATGTCTGTTCAAAAGGCAATTTAATATTCAGGCCAACAGATTTTCCACCGGCACGTTGTGCGCCTTTGTTACCTGCTTCCATAATACCCGGGCCTCCACCCGTTATCACACCATAACCGGATTGTGTGAGTTGATAAGCTATTTCTTCTGCCAATAAATAATATCTTGTGTCAGGTTTTGTTCTTGCCGAACCAAATATTGAAACACAAGGGCCAATGCGGCTCATTTTCTCAAACCCTTCAACAAACTCACTCATTATTTTAAAAATCTGCCAAGTATCCTGAGCTTTAATTTCCTGCCAGTCTTTATCTGAAAATGCTTTTCTTATTCTTTCTTCTTCTGATGCTGTCATGCTATTTTATTTTAAGAATGATTCTTGGAAAAAGAATCATCCGGTAATAAATTACCCGTTCGTTCGTTTTTACGAATGTTGCTAAAAAAAGTTCAGGGAATAGATGTTGTTTAAGAAATTTTTGCTGAAAGATATTCCCTGTTCATCCGGGCAATATTCTCAATAGAAATTTCTTTAGGACACTCTGCTTCGCAGGCACCGGTGTTTGTACAATTACCAAAACCTTCCTCATCCATTTGTGCTACCATTTTCATTACACGCTCATGCCTTTCTGCCTTACCTTGAGGCAACAATGAAAGCTGAGATACTTTTGCAGAAACGAATAACATTGCAGAAGAATTTTTACATGCTGCTACACAAGCTCCACAGCCAATACATGCAGCGGCTTCGAATGCTTTGTCAGCATCGTCTTTCGGTATTAAAATGCTGTTTGCATCCTGTGCATTTCCGGTATTCACCGACACAAAACCACCGGCAGCCATGATTCTGTCGAATGATGAACGGTCAACAGCCAAGTCCTTAATAACAGGAAATGCTGCAGAGCGCCATGGCTCAACAACAATTGTTTCACCATCTTTAAAAGACCTCATGTGCAATTGACAGGTAGTTACACCTTGTAATGGTCCATGAGGACGACCGTTAATATACATACTGCAAGCACCACAAATTCCTTCGCGGCAGTCATGGTCAAATGCAACAGGATCTTTTCCTTCGTTAATAAGCCGCTCATTCAGTACATCAAACATTTCGAGAAAAGACATGTCTTCAGAAACATCCTGTACCTGATAGGTTTCAAAACGACCTCTCTCATCTTTGTTTCTTTGCTTCCAAACTTTCAGGGTGATATTCATACCTGTATTATTTTAAATTTTTCTGATAAAATATTATTTATAACTACGTTGTGCAATTTTAATGTTTTCAAATTTCAACTCTTCCTTATTCATTTTCCACTGTGCATCACCGGTCATTTCCCACGCTGCTGCAAATGCAAAGTTGTCATCATCACGCAAAGCTTCACCTTCTTCTGTCTGATGTTCTTCTCTGAAGTGTCCTCCGCATGATTCATTACGCTGTAAGGCATCCATACACATCAACTCAGCTAATTCAAGAAAATCTGCTACTCTGCCGGCTTTCTCAAGTTCAGGGTTGAACTCATTCATTTCACCCGGAATACGAACATCTGCCCAGAATTGTTTTCTAAGCTCTTGTATTTCTGTTATAGCTTCTTTTAGTGCAATTGCATTACGAGCCATTCCACATTTCTCCCACATAATCTTTCCAAGCTGGCGATGAAAATGGTCAACAGATTTTGTTCCTTTTATCTGCATGAGTCTTTGCAAAGTTTCTCTGACACGATTTTCTGCAGCAACAAACTCTTCATGGTCAGTGCTGATAGCTTTTGTTCTGATTTCGCTGCTGAGATAAGCTCCAATGGTATAAGGAATCACAAAATATCCATCAGCAAGGCCTTGCATCAGTGCAGATGCACCCAAACGATTGGCACCATGGTCACTGAAATTAGCTTCACCAAGTGCGTAAAGGCCCGGTACGGTGGTCATCAGATTATAATCAACCCACAATCCTCCCATTGTATAGTGTACAGCAGGGTAAATCATCATCGGGTTATGANNAGGATCTACACCGGTAATCTGCTTATACATATCAAAAAGGTTACCGTATTTTTCTTTTACAACTGCTTTACCTAAATCAAAAAGTTGCTCTTCTGTAGGATTCTCAATGCTATTCATAGTAGCTTCCATTTTACCATACTTATACTTCATGTTATAAGCAAAGTCAAGGTAAACAGCTTCACCTGTAGCATTAACACCAAAGCCGGCATCGCAACGCTCTTTTGCAGCACGCGAGGCAACGTCTCTTGGCACCAAATTACCGAAGGCAGGATATCTTCTTTCCAGATAATAATCTCTCTCTTCTTCTTTTAAGTCATTTGGATTTAATTTACCCGCACGAATGGCTTCCGCATCTTCTTTTTTCTTTGGAACCCAAATACGTCCGTCATTTCTCAGTGACTCGCTCATCAGTGTAAGCTTCGACTGATGTTCACCAGAAACTGGAATACAAGTCGGGTGTATTTGTGTGAAACAAGGGTTGGCAAAATAAGCCCCATTTTTATGGGCTTTCCATGCTGCAGTTACGTTGCTTCCCATTGCATTGGTCGAAAGATAAAACACGTTACCATAACCTCCGCTACACATCAGTACTGCATGACCGAAATGTCTTTCTAATTCTCCTGTAATTAAATTACGTGCAATAATACCCCGGCACTTACCGTCTATCTTTACAATATCAAGCATTTCATGTCGTGAATACATGGTTACAGCACCCATGCCAACCTGCCGCATCAATGCGCTATAAGCTCCCAGAAGTAACTGTTGCCCGGTTTGACCGGCAGCATAAAATGTTCGTTGCACCTGTACCCCACCAAAAGATCTGTTACTCAACAAGCCACCATATTCACGGGCAAAAGGAACTCCTTGTGCCACACATTGGTCAATAATATTACCGCTTACTTCGGCAAGGCGATATACGTTGGCTTCGCGCGAACGGTAATCACCGCCTTTAACTGTATCATAAAATAAGCGATAAATTGAGTCGCCATCATTCTGATAGTTCTTTGCCGCATTGATCCCTCCTTGTGCAGCAATACTATGTGCCCTTCGTGCTGAATCCTGAAAGCAAAAAACTTTTACTTTATATCCTAACTCAGCAAGCGAAGCTGCTGCTGAAGCACCTGCAAGACCAGAGCCTATGACAATGATTTCAAGGTTTCTCTTATTGGCAGGATTAATCAATGGCACCGTTGACCGGTATTTGCTCCATTTCTTTTCTATATCACCGGCAGGAATATGTGCGTCAAGTATGTTGTTTGTCATAATTTTCATTAAGTATTATCGGTTAATAAAAAAATATAGCGGCATAGCTGCAAAACTTGCAGGAATAATAATGGCAAAAACCCATGTGCCTATTGACTGTATTAATCCGTTGTATTTTCTGTGATTGAGTCCTAACGATTGAAATGAACTTTTAAATCCATGATATAGATGGAATGAAACAGCTGCCATACTTACAACATAAATAAGTACCATCCACCATTCTTTAAACTCATCTTTAACCTCTTTGTATAAATCCTTTACAATTACATATTTATGGTCGCCAACAATCATCTCTTCCATTTTTGAACCCATCTTAAATCCGGCTTCCATTTCTTTTACTTCAACCAATTTTCCTGTAGTAAGTTCTGTTTTATACATGGTAAATGGTATATGACCGAATTTATACTGATACCAAAAATCATTCAGATGGATAACGATAAAAAATAAAATTACAGTACCCAACAAACCCATATTTCGTGATGCCCATTTGCTATTAGCCTTTCCATCATACATGGCATAAGATACAGGGCGTGCCTTTTTATTTTCAAGCACCAGCATAATTCCTCTTATGGCATGTAAAACTATTGTGATGTACAACAGATAAGATATGGTTTTAATGAAAGGGTTTGTAGTCATTAACACCGAATACTGGTTAAAAGAAAGACCTGAATCTGTTTTAAACAACTGGAAATTTCCACTAACGTGAACCACCAGGAATATACTTAAAAAAAGTCCTGTCAGCGCCATGATAACTTTCTTACCAATGGATGATTTAAACAGGCTAAGTACACTATTTGACGACATAGCTATTAATTTAAATTAGTTTTTAATTGATGCGCAAATGTAGAGATTACGAAAACCAATTGCAATTCAAGACGCAGTATATTTCAACAATTGATCTGACTGATTTTTATCAACACACTTCTAATGGCAGGACAAAAAATTTGCGGTATCAAAATATTGCGAATTAAGTTCCAGAGAATTATCTTTGCAAAAATTATTTAAAACAATGGGACATCACCACGTAGAAGAAAAAGGACAGACTTTTTTATATGAAGGCGGCACTGGCGCATTTACTGCCGTATGGATGATTTTGGTTTTTGCCTTTTTATTCTTTCTTATTTACTTAGGATAATTTTAAATTTATCAGTCTTAACAGGCTAATTTTTTAACCATTCCATAAATATGGTGGTTGTGTAGGCATATATTTTCTACAAAATTTTTATTACTCTACTGCCTTAACTGATTTCACAGCTATTTTTATCATCATACATTCCATAACAAATGCTTTTTTGTTAAAAACTTCCTTTTTGTTACACAAGCATTTTACCGAGTTTTGGAGCATAATTTTTAGCTCATGCCCACAACAGAACAGCTTATTAAAATCAGCACACAAGTCAGACGCGATATTGTTCGCATGGTACATGCCCACCAAAGCGGACACCCCGGTGGTTCTTTAGGCTGTGCCGATTTTCTAACTGCCCTTTATTTCGTAATCATGAAACACAATCCCACAGCTTTTAGCATGGATGGGAAAAATGAGGACATCTTCTTCCTTTCAAATGGCCACATTTCCCCTTTGTGGTACAGTGTATTAGCCAGAAGCGGTTACTTTGATAAAAAAGAATTATCAACATTCCGTAGTATCAACAGTCGTTTACAAGGTCACCCAACAACACATGAAGGGCTGCCCGGTGTTCGTATGTCGTCTGGTTCGCTTGGCCAGGGACTTAGTGTTGCAATTGGCGCAGCGCAATCAAAAAAATTAAATAACGATAGTTCTATTGTTTATTCCCTGCATGGTGATGGTGAATTACAGGAAGGACAGATTTGGGAAGCAATGATGTATGCTGCTGCTAAAAAAATTGATAACCTTATTGCAACAGTTGATTATAACGGGCAGCAGATTGATGGCGCTGTAAATGATGTGCTTTCATTGGGCAACCTAAAAGCAAAATGGGAGGCATTTGGATGGGATGTACTGCAAATGAATGGAAACGACATGAAGCAAGTTGTTGAAACACTCCAAAATGCACTTAAACATACAGGAAAAGGTAAACCTGTCGTTATACTGATGACTACTGTTATGGGTTATGGTGTTGACTTTATGATGGGATCACACAAATGGCATGGCATAGCACCCAATGATGAACAGTTGAAACAAGCACTGGCACAACTGCCGGAAACTATTGGTGATTATTGATTGTATGTTGGTTATAAAAAGTTGTGTGCATAATTTCAGGAAACTATTTTTCCTCATAGCTTTTTTTATAGTCTTTACCTCAACCGTTAAGGCACAAAAAAACAATTCTTTACCTCTAACACGCATTGAGTTTTTATTTGATGCATCACAGAGCATGTATGCACAATGGCAAACAAATACCCGTTTTGAAATTGCCAAAAAGCTACTTTCTGAAATGGTTGACAGCTTGGATAAAATCACCAATGTTGAAATGGCTTTGCGTGTCTATGGTCACACCAAAAAATTTCCTCCTCAGGACTGTGACGATACAAGACTTGAAGTTCCGTTTGGAAAAAATACAGCCTATCTGATTAAAAAAAGACTGAGTGAAATAAGTCCGAGTGGCACCACTCCAATAGCACAATCACTCAATCAATGTGGCAATGACTTCCCTGCTGATCCTGCACGAAATATTATTATTCTTATCACTGATGGAATAGAAGAATGTAATGGTGACCCCTGTGCAGTATCACTCATGTTGCAGCAAAAAGGAATTATTCTGAAACCATTTGTTATCGGTCTTGGACTTTCCAAAGAGTATAAAGATGTTTTTAATTGTGTAGGTAACTATTATGATGCAGTTGATGAAACAGGATTCCGTACAGTATTCAATGTAGTTATTTCACAAGCATTAAACAACACAACTATCCAGGTTAACCTGCTTGATGAAAAGCACAGACCGACAGAAACCAATGTAAATATGACCTTTTATGACACCTACTCGGGTGCCCTACGTTATAATTTTGTCCATACATTAAATGCAAAAGGACTACCGGACACGTTACTTATTGACCCTTTGGGTACCTACGATATTGTTGTAAACACCATACCTCCGGTTAGAAAAGACAGCAACAGAATTGTTGCAGGAAAACACAATACTATTGGCATTGATTGCCCTCAGGGTGATTTATTCTTAAAGTTTGACGGCACAAGCGACTATAAAAACCTTCAATGCATTGTCAGAAAAAAAGGTGACAGTAAAACACTGCATGTTCAGGCATTTAACACTACTACACGCTACCTCACAGGAGATTATGACCTTGAAGTTTTATGTCTGCCAAGGATGCTTATCAACGATGTAAATATTGCACAGAGTAAAACCACAACCGTTCAGATTCCAAATCCGGGCATGGCAACTTTCCAAACTGTTTCTGCCGGTTATGGAAGTGTGTATCAGGAAAAAGACAATAAACTGAATTGGGTTTGTAATCTCAACGAAAACAACACCCATGAAAGTATATTACTACAACCCGGAAACTACAGAGTAGTATTCAGACCAAAAATTTCGAAAGAAGCAATTTATACAGTAGAAAAAACATTTCGGATAACTTCCGGATCAGGAATTACAGTCAACATCAACAAATAATTGAGTAATGAAAAAATTTACCTACACCGAAAAAAAAGACACCCGTTCAGGCTTTGGCGCAGGATTGTTAGAAGCAGGTAAGAGTAACCCCAATATTGTAGCACTTTGTGCTGACCTTACAGGTTCGTTAAAAATGGATGCTTTTGAGAAAGCTTTTCCCGATCGTTTTTTTCAATGCGGTATTGCAGAAGCCAACATGATGGGCATAGCAGCAGGTATGACTATTGGCGGAAAAATTCCTTTTACCGGAACGTTTGCAAATTTTTCAACCGGAAGAGTTTATGATCAGATAAGGCAATCCATTGCCTATTCAGGTAAAAATGTAAAGATATGTGCCTCGCATGCAGGTTTAACATTGGGCGAAGATGGCGCAACACATCAGATACTTGAAGACATTGGTCTGATGAAAATGTTGCCCGGTATGACTGTAATTAATCCTTGCGATTATAATCAAACCAAGGCAGCCACTATTGCTATTGCAAAACATATTGGACCAGTTTATTTGCGTTTTGGACGACCATCGTGGCCGATATTTATTCCTGAAAACACCCCTTTTGAAATTGGTAAAGCATTGCTGTTGAATGAGGGAAGTGATGTCAGTATTTTTGCAACAGGTCATTTGGTTTGGAAAGCCATAGAAGCCGGAATGGCACTTGCCGACATGGGCATTAGTGCAGAAATAATAAATATTCACACCATTAAACCTCTTGATGAAAAAGCAGTCATACAATCAGTTTCAAAAACCGGATGTGCAATAACGGCAGAAGAACATCAGATCAACGGAGGGCTTGGAGATAGTATTTGTCAGTTATTGTCACGTCATTTACCCTCACCTGTTGAAATGGTAGGAGTGAAAGACACATTCGGTGAAAGTGGAACCCCTGATGCGCTGATGACAAAATACGGACTCGACAGTAAGAATATTGTCTTTGCAGTAGAGCAGGTTTTACAACGCAAAAAGGAACTGGCAGGTTAATTTTTTCCCAGTGAAACTCCGGGAATCTTTTTAAATTGAAGTAATAGGATAAATCGGTTTTTCATTGAATCACTACTCAGATAAAGAACTACTTGAACAATTTAGTAACGGCAATGCCGATTACGCTTTTAACCTCATTGTCAGAAAATATCAACAGAAGATTTATACCCATGTTAGGCGTTTGGTTGCTGACCATGATGATGCTGATGATTTAACGCAAACAACATTTATAAAAGCATGGAAAGCTTTGGGAAATTTCAGGGCCGATGCACAACTTTATACATGGCTGTATAGAATTGCTACCAATGAATGTTACACTTTTCTGAAAAACAAAAGGAAACGCTATTTTATTCCTATCCATGATGTTGAAGCTGAACTGGCAGACAAACTTGAACATGAACCATCTTTAAAAGCCAATGAATTGGAACTCAAGCTTCAAAAAGCTATCTTATCTTTACCGGAAAAACAGAGAGTAGTATTTAATCTCAGATACTATGATGAAATGAAATACGAAGACATGAGCGAGGTATTAGGCACATCCGTTGGTGCTCTTAAAGCATCTTATCACCATGCAGCGCAAAAAATTGAAAAATTCTTACAGTCATTTTAAACCTTTTTAAATTAATAACATCAAAGTAGTATGAAAGATGAAATTTATAATGAATTGAAGGATAAAGCTCCGCTGCTGTCGTCAATAGAAAAAAAGCATCTTTTTGATATTCCTGAAAATTATTTTGATCAGCTACCCTCAACCATTCAACAAAAAATTAAGCAGCCAAAAACCAATATAATTAAAACTTTACTTTCAGGATTACTTAAACCGCAATTTGCAGTCGGTCTGATTGTAATACTTTTGGTTGGAAGTTTATATATGTTCAATCAACACAAAGCAGATAATCAATATGCATTTGTAGCTGTAAATGTTGACTCTTTAAATGTCAATGAACTGAGTGACTTACTAGATACCGATCAGTTAGAATCTATTGTACCGGCAGATAACAATGCTGATGCTGAAACAATAAATTATCTTATTGAAAACTATAATGACTTAAGTTATGATATCAACAACATTTAAATTAATAAAATCAGCAGGAGCTACTGTGCTTATTTTACTTTTTGCAGGTATGGCAATGGCACAACCCGGTCAAAAGAAGATAGAAAAAAGGGAAAAGGCTGAAGCAATGAAAATTGGATTCATCACCAACAGATTGAACCTAACTCAGGACGAAGCAAAAAAATTCTGGCCGGTTTATAATCAATTTCAGGACGAGTTAAGCTCGCTGCGACAAAAACGAAGAGGCAACAGACGTGATGCCAGACAAGACTTTGATCAGTTGTCTGATAAAGAAACAGAAAAAGTTGTGGACGATGAAATACTTTTCCGCCAAAGTGAATTGGATATTTTGAAAAAATATCATGCTCAATTTAAACAAGTGTTGCCCATTAAAAAAGTTGCCATGCTTTATCAGGCAGAAGAAGATTTTAAGAAAGAATTACTTCGTCAGCTTAAAGACAGAAGAGATGCACGATAAAATTGATAAATTAGAATATTCAATTACAAAAAAGCGGGTGATTCCGCTTTTTTATTTGCCTAAAGAATCATCCAACCTTTAAAATCAAGATAAAATCAGCTTTTATCCTTCATTTTTAACACTAATTCACTGCATTTTACCTAAAAACATTGCTGCTATTCTAATGCCTATATAGATAAACTTAACCTTCGCCCTGTAAAAAAGTACTTTTACCAAAACAAACCGAAGTTGCATAAAGGCATGTTTAATTTTACATCCGTTATTCACAACAACACATCATGTATATGTCAACAGAGGTAACAGCGGGAATAAAGGTAACGGTTGAAACATTCTTTCAACCCACCCACTCCAACCCTGTTCAGCATCATTATGTATTCGCCTATCGGATTACAATATCTAACGAAAGCGAAGAAAGCATTAAGCTAAAACGCAGACATTGGTATATCATTGACAGCGATAATGCCAGACGCGAAGTTGAGGGCGAGGGTGTTGTTGGTGAACAACCTGTTATTGAACCGGGTCAGCTATACCGCTATGTTTCGGGATGCAACCTGAATACTGAAATAGGAAAAATGTATGGCACCTATCTAATGGAACGCCTTAGCGATAATAAAATGTTTTATGTTAAGATACCTGAATTTAGAATGATTGTGCCTTCAAAAATGAATTAGTCCCAATAGTTATTTGATTTGAATTTTTAAAAAGAGAGCCGTCAGGCTCTTTTTTTATGGATATTGGTTAGCTTTGTCAAAACATTCACATCATGCATCTGATTGCTCCATCAATTCTTTCTGCCGATTTTTCACAATTAAGTAGTGATGTGGCAATGATAAATAAAAGTAATGCTGATTGGTTTCATGTAGATGTTATGGATGGCGTATTTGTGCCAAACATTTCATTTGGATTTCCGGTGATAAAAGCTATTAAAAAACATGCCGAAAAGCCTTTGGATGTTCATCTCATGATTGTAAAACCGGAGCGATACGTTGAACAGTTTCGTGAAGCAGGTGCTGATGTTTTAACCGTGCATATAGAAGCATCAACACATCTGCACCGGACATTACAGCAGATAAAAAAAGAAGGTATGAAAGCAGGTATTGCCATAAATCCACACACACCTGTAGCCTCATTAAGTGATATTGTTTTTGAAGCCGATTTAATTTGTATGATGAGTGTAAATCCAGGTTTTGGCGGTCAGAAATTTATTGAAAACACTTACAGAAAAATTCAGGAGTTGAAAGAACTAATTGCCATTCACAACTCAAAAACACTTATAGAAATTGATGGTGGCGTTGACCTGAACAACTATAAAAAACTTATAGCTGCCGGTGCCGATGTACTTGTTGCCGGTAATACCGTTTTTAGCTCTTCTGACCCAAAGGCAACTATTGAAGTACTTAAAAAAGGGTAAACATCAACTGATGTAATCTGTAAGATATGCAAATCGTGGAGTCAATTCACCGTTGCGAGCTATGGTAGCACGATAAATCACATTGTCTTTGTCATGACCTATCAAAAGCGGAATTACACGTTCAATTAAGTGCTTACCAAATCCTTCTGATGCATCACGAGGTAATTCACAAGGAAGATTATCAATAGACATTACCGTTATGGTATCGGTACTAAATGCCTCTTCTTCCTTCTCATTCACCGGATTATAGCCATAAAACTTATCCTCAATAGTTGTTGCCCGATGCGTTGAAGGAATACTGCCATCAATATCGCAAGTTACATCTGCAATGACACTTATACGGAATGCCGGGCTACGCATATCTTCCTTAGTAAACAGCACAGCAGCATTAGGATTCCAATAGGCACAATGCACCAATAAATCAGTAAAAGAAGAATATGATCCCGGGTCACAAAATGTACAATTATATTTCTCAGGATAGTGATAGAAGTCGGCTTTCGAAAAATCAGATCCATCTTTACGTTCGTAATAATTTTCAGAATGCAGCTGCACATAAACCGGCTCACGGAATGAATAATTCAAAAATTCAAATGGAGTAACTTTTCTGATATTCAGCATTCCCATAGTCTCAATAGCACCATTGGCAACACGACCACCTCCGGTAATAACTATTTTAATATTCGGAAGTTTTATACTGTCTAACTCCTTATGCAGTTCTTCAATACCAAAACTCTGATGTGCTGCCTTCAAATTAAACAGGCCATACTTTAAACCATAAGCCATGATGCCATTATAGGCTCCTACAATACCGGCATAGCGGCCAAAGCCAATAATGCGGTTTTCATGATCATCAACTAAGCATTCATAGTCAACGAGTGTAATTTTATCTCGAATAATTTTCTTCAGCATTTCACGGTTATGTGGCTGCTTTTTTATGGTATGCGAAAAGTATAAATATTTCTTTCCTGCAATGAGTTTATCTTTTGGCACTTCTTTGATGCCAATAAGTATATCGCAATCTGATAAATCTTCCTGCAAAACAACTCCTTCTCTCCTATACTCATCATCCCTGAAAGAGCGATAGCTGCATGGTTGAATCACTACCTCAACACCGGGATATTCTGACTTAATTAACTTGCATTGTTCAGGGCTGAATGGTACGCGTTTATCGTGTGGAACTTTTTCTTCTCTTAGTATTCCTATTTTAATATTTTTCATCCTCAATAAAAATCTGCTCAAAAATACCGCTTTAAATTAAAACGAGAAGTAACATTTATCATGTATTGGCAAATCACTAAAAAAAACTTCTGCATATTGAGTATAAAGTGCTTTCAGTTTGCCAGTGGTTAGAATGTATTGCTTTCAAAAAAATCCAGATTCAATTTTACAATAAAATAATTGTTGCAAATTTTCAGCAAGGTAGTGAAATCACAAAATTCGTCCCTTCGCCCGCTTTAGAATCTATGTCTATTTTGCCACCATGCGATTCAATTATTTCATAACTTAAACTCAATCCCAAACCTGTACCTTTTCCTGTAGGTTTGGTAGTAAAAAAAGGTTCAAATATTCTTTGTCTTACATGATCAGGGACTCCTCTGCCATTGTCACCAACAGTAATTGTAACATACTTAGTCCCTGATTTATTTGTAAGTTGACTTGAGACCGCAGTAGTAACCGTAATAGTTGGCTGATACTCATCTCCACCTTTCAAGCCAAGTTGATCACATTCATAAACCTCATCAAATGCATTGTTAATCAGATTGAGAATAACACGAGAAATATCCTGTCCCACACAATTTACTTTCGGTAAATCAGGATCAAAGTTCTTCACCAAGGCACACCTGAAACCTAAAGTATTGGCGCGCATACCATGAAATGCAAGATCAAGATACTCATCACAAATAAGGTTTATATCTGTAAGTTGTTTTTCTGTACTTCCGGTGCGGGAATGTTTAAGCATATTCTTTACAATGCTGTCTGCACGCTTGCCTTGCTCTGCAATTTTCTCCAAGTTTTGTTTTAAAATTTGTGCAATCTCCTCTCTCTCCTTTTCATCTTTAGATCCAAGAAACTCATCAATCAACTCATGACTCACTTCTGAATAATTATTTACAAAATTAAGCGGGTTTTTTATTTCATGTGCAATACCTGCAGTTAATGCACCCAATGAAGCCATTTTCTCCTGCTGAACCAATTGAAGTTGCGTTTTCTGCAGATCATCATATGCCTCCTGTAATTTTGCATTGGTTTTAGTCTTGATCTGATAACGGTTGTAAACTACTATCAATAAAACCAATAATGTTAAAGCACCAGCCAGCATTGAATAACGAAATACTTTTTGCACTGCATCCTTCTTGTCTTGTTCTGCTTGGAGCAATGCATCTTTTTTATCACTTGCGTATTGAATTTGTTGCTGCAATATTTTCTTCGTGTTCTCTAAATTTACTGAACTGTCACGGTTGCTGATATACTCCTTGAAATTATTATATGCCCCTTGCCAATTCCCTGTAGCACTGTCTAAAAGTTCTGCTCCCTGATAGTATGCCGTTAAGGTAAGTCTTGAATCAAGTGTCTGTGCTATTGAATAAGCATCATCCAAATTCTTCTTTGCACCTTCATAGTTTTCAAGTTTGACCTGACAAAGACCAACCTTACTTAGTATTAATGAAAGGTCTAAATAATCTGAAACACTTCTGTAAGATTCTGCTGAAGTTATAAAATAGCCAAGAGCTTCCTTATAATTTTGCTGTTGAAAATAAACTTCGCCAATGCTTTGTGTGGCAGAAGCAATCAGGTAACCGTTATTAACTCCTTTAGCAATCGCCAATGCTTTTCTATTATACTTTAGTGCTTCTTGGTAGTTGCCTATTAATATATAAATTTCAGCAATACTGGAATATGTTTCTGCAAGATTAAATTTATCAATGTCTTTTTCAAAAATCTTTACACCATTAAAATAACTCTTTAGAGCATCCTGATAATTACCTAAGCTTTTATAGGAATCTGCAATGTTCATTAAGGTAATTGCTGCACCATACTGGTCGTGATTAGCTTCAAATATTTTCAGAGCCTTATAATTGACTTTTAAAGCTTCTGTGTAGTTTCCCTGGTTTATATAAATAAAGCTATACAACAAATAGATTCCCCCTAATTTTTTTTCATTACCGGTTTGACGATAAATAGAATCAGCCTTGACAAAATACGCTAATGCTTCCTGGTATTTTCCCCAATCGGCATAATCCTGCCCAATGAAAGTTATTATCTCTGCAATACTATCTTTATTATTCTCCTTAATGAAATAACCTAAAGCATCATTATGATACTTTAATGCTGTTTCAAAACTTCCTTTTCGCCAAAAAAGGCGGCCGCCTTCAATCTTTACTCTGGCAATTCCTTCATCCCATCTGATTTTTTCGGCCAATTGTAATGCAGGATTCAAAAACATAAATGCAGTATCCAGATTGTTGTCTATATATTCAGCCATTAAGTCACAATATACCAGAACCTTGGTTTTATCCTCCTTGGCTCTTGCTAACTTAATATGAAGTGAATCTGCTCTTTCAGTAGGCATTGCCATAGCACTACCATCAAAACTTAAGCACTCCGAGTAGAAGTAAAAAGAAGGCAAGAAATAAATCAATAAAAAAAGCAGGCTATTTTTCACGAACGAAAGATAATACTAAAACTCAAACAAATTGTTTGGTTTATTTTACATTTGCATCAATTGATTTAAGCTAATACATGATTCAGGGAATAATATTTACCATAGTGCTGGCTACCGGAATATTCTTTTTCGGAAAGAGCATAAGACGCATCAGGCGATATATTTTTTTAGGCAAACCTCTTGACAGATCGGACAATTCTTCTCAGCGATGGATGACCATGATTCGTGTTGCCTTGGGTCAGAGCAAAATGACCGT
>DKKR01000035.1 GCA_002455375.1 Bacteroidetes bacterium UBA6661 | reverse complement strand
ATTGCAAGTCTGTTGTTTTCTCCTGCTTTGCGCGACATTAAAATCTGACTGCCAATAGACAAAGCCATGCCCAACATGACTAAAACAAAATAAAACACTCCGGCAATAGCAGATGCTCCTAGCTCCACTTCGCCAACACGCGCAAGGAATGCTGTGTCTGTTAGCCCGACAAGCATTTGTGCTACCGATGCCAGCATAATGGGATAGGCAATTTGCCAGATGTTTAGGTATGTGGATTTTACCTGCATACTATGTTAAAGCAAATGTTTGTTTTTAATTTTTAAATATAAGAGGGGCAACAACCCTTGCTAAAAGGGCTGACGAAGATAAGAAAGGGAATGTTGCAATTATTTTTGTAGTTCCTTTATCTCTGACTGAACAAACTGCGAAAGCTCTTTAATGTAAGTTGCAGAAAAATCAAAGCTCACCCCTGCGGCTTTATAAATTTCACCAATTGATTTTGTATAACCTAGAGCCAATGCTTTTTTGTAATTTCTTATAGTAGCAGTGGCATCAGTTTTATAATTCTTCCATAATGCTATAGCACCTAATTGCGCCATTCCGTATTCGATATAATAGAAAGGAGAATCAAAAATGTGAATCTGTTTCTGCCATAAATTTTCTTTTACATTTTCAAAACCTTGCCAATCAACGACAGTGCCACTAAAGCGATTGTATAGTTGGACAAATTGCTGTTCGCGTTCAGTTACACTATGTTCAGGATGCAGATATACCCACTGTTGAAAAGCATCAACAATTGCTATCCATGGCAGAATTTCAATTAAGCTGGTTAGGTGTTCAAGTTTGGCACGTTTTAATTCTTTTTCATCTGAAATAAAATGATGCCAGTGCTCCATTGTCAGCAGTTCCATTGACATAGAAGCAAGTTCTGCCACTTCTGATGGGCAGCTTCGCATTTCATGAAAAGGAAGATTGTGTGCCAGCACTGCATGTACAGCATGACCGCTTTCATGTACCATTGTCACCAAATCGCGCAACTGTCCTGTGCTGTTCATGAAAATAAATGGTACCCCTGTTTCGTATAAAGGATAGTTGTATCCACCCGGTGATTTGCCTTTGCGCGAATCCAAATCAAAACGATTCATCTCATCAAGCAGTGTGATGCAATTCGCAAACTCCGGATCAATTTCTTTTAAACATAAAATGGTTTTCTCAACCATCTCCTGTGTATTGCTGAAAGGCTTTATGGGTGGTTTTCCTGTAGGGTCAACCGCCAAGTCCCAAGGCATTAAGTGCGCAACATCAAGTTTGGTTTTTCTGTATTCTTCAAGCTGATTGATAACAGGCTTTATTTCCAATTCTATGCTTTCATGAAAACGGTAGCAATCTTCAACGCTGTAATCAAATCTCTCTAATGCCGCAAAGGAGTAATCTCTGAAATTTTTGAAACCTGCATTCAGTGCCACCTGATGCCTAAGCTGAATTAAATTAGTGTACAGGTCGTCTAACTGCTTTTTATCTTCCAATCGTCTCGCAGTAATTTTTTTGTAAACAGTTTCACGAATTGCTCTGTCTGTATTTTTTAACCATACTGATGCTTGTTGTAGCGTGTGCTCCTGATTGTTATAGGTGATGGTTTGCGCCCCAGAAATCTGACCGAATAATTGTTGTTTTTCTGCAAGTTCTGCAAGCAGTGGAATATTTTCTTTTCTGAATAAAGAAATACGTTGTTTTACATTGCGCAGATAGTTTCTGTAGTCTGTTTCAGAAAGCAACTCTGAAAAAGGGCAGGCAATAAATTTTTCGTTCAGCTTATTATCTTCAGGAGAAATGTTCGGGTCTATTTCTCTTACATAATAATTATAATCCTGTTGCAGTTTTTCATTTGTATTGTCGCAACTCATCCTGATATAACGCCACGCTAAATTCTCCTGCAGTGCCGATTCCAATTCGCTTCTGTCCAGCAGAAATTCAATTAAATCCTCCTTAGAGTTTATTGTACGCGAAATCAGGTTTTCATAGTAAGGTTTCAAATCATCCCACGATGTTACACTAAAATCACTTTTAAGAAAATGGCGATTTGCCTTTCCAATATTTTCTGTTGTCAGAGACATAAATCAGGCTTTATCGTTTTCTGCTTTTTTTGTTTTGCGCTTTGCTTTTGGTTTTGTTTCAGTTTCTTCAACAGCTTCAGTTTTCTCTGCCTCAATGGGAGAAGTATTTTCTGTTGCTGCATCTTCTGTAGTTTCTTCTGTTGCTGCTAAATCAATTTTGTCTTTAAGCAGGTTATACCACTTAAACACTTTTTTTATGTCTGAGGTATAAACTCTGTCTTTATCAAATTCCGGTAGAATTTTTTCAAATGACGATAAAATAACAGATCCATCTGCATTCAAATCTATCTTAGTCAATTTCTCATCTAATGCAGTCATTTTTCGGAAAACTTCTGCCAACTTAACATCGTCTGCGGTAGTAAAAATACTGATGTCGGAAAGCATACTTACTTGCTGGTTGTTGCTGACATGCGATCGTTTTTTATCAGCAAGCGATTCTGCAATAAAACCATTGCGGCTTTGTGCAACTAATTGGTACAAACCGGGCATACCGGAGATAAACATGATTTTTTTCAAACTCATTTTTTAGAATATTCATTTTAATAATGCGACAAAGTTAAAATTTTATAACTGGCTGTGGGCCTGATTTTTTCCACATTCATAAAACCTGCATTCAGGCAGTTGTGGGTATATGCTATTGAAACTTATTTAATTATATACAGTATAAGGTCAGGTTAAGATGTTAATATTCTAATCATGTTTAAACGAAAAAAATTATTAAGTCAAACTCCTTCTATGCGCACCAACCTGCGCATGGCCATGTATATTGGCTCTGCTTCCTTGTCGGGACTCGTGGTGCTATTGCTCATTGTTTTTAATATTTCAAAACGAGAAATTTCTAAAGCTGAGTATAGCGGCATGCAGGTTATTAATACAGAAGTTTTTCAGAATACAGATGTTGTTTATCGCGGTAGTGTTAACAATCCTATAATTGGAATTATGATTGACGTAAAAGGATATAAGACTGCTGTTAAACTTAATTCAATAACATTTTCATTGAAAGGAACCACACAACCTTATTTCAAGCAGGTTGAGAACATTAAAGTTTGGTCATCAGGTCAGGCAAAAACATTTTCCGGTCTCAAACAACTTTATCAGTCCATAGCACCTTCTGAAGGCAATGTTCGAATTGATATTAACAGCATGCTTTCTCCGGGCATAAATTATTTGTGGATTAGTACAGACATTAAGACTTCGGCAATGCCTGCTGCTGTTATTGATGCAGAACTTACTTCACTCACGGTGAACGGTTCATCTTTATTGCCACTGCTTGCATCAGCACCGGGAAATAAGAAAATAAGAAATAATACAGTGCTTTTCTCTGTGCGTTCAGGTAATTTCAACGATTTGTCTTTATGGAATTCACAGCGTGATGGTAAAGGCACCACACCGGCAAATATTCCTCAAAACACCTGCTTTTTTATTCAAAGCGGACATGAGTTTACATTAAGTGAAAGCGACACCTCTTCAATTGCTGTGGTAGAGAATAATGGCAAATTGAATTGTGATAAACAATATGCATTAAAAGAGGTTTGTGTTGAACAAGGTGCCATTTTTCAACTTAATGAAAATGAAAATAAATCGGGCAATTTAGAGCTTTTGATTTTGAAGGATGGCTCAAATTATATTCATAATAGCACCGGGAGTTTTGCTTCTGAGCATGCACAATTATCAAATACATCACAAGTGGTGTTTATGAAGTATGGCAACCATTCGTTTGGAAAAGATGTTGCATGGGGCAATGTGATGTTTGATGCGGCACAAGGCGTTGATGCAAATATTGGTAAGGCATTCAGAAATATTTATGGAAACCTCGAACTGCGCAATACCGGTAAGGGTTCTTTGTTTACTGAAGGGGTAAATATCATGTCTGTTAAAGGAGATTTTATTGTTTCGGGAGGAAGTTTTGAGGGTGTCAGGAATGTAAACAGTAAATTGGTTTTAAATGTAGGCGGTAGCTTTAAGGTGCTTGCCGGAAACATAAGTGATGTTGTAAACAAAACCACACCCGGAGCGCGGACAACTTTTAATCTTTATGGCGATGTTATGTTGCTTGGCGGGAAAATAATGTTGAACAATGCAGATGACGATGGATCGTTTATAAATATAATGGGTCATGAAAATCCGCAGGTACGATGGATGCAGACCGATAAGGCACAGGTGGAGTTGTGTAATGTTGCCATTAAACCCGAAAAAGAATTATTTCTGAAAGGAGATAAGATTGGCGACATACCGGCAGGAAGGCTGTTTTCAGTAGAGCGAAATGCCAAACTGTGGTGTGCCGCACTGAGTGTGACCGGGCAGGGCAGGTTTAGTCTGGCCGATAATGCAACCCTTGGTATAGGCCACAGTAAAGGAATAAATTCAGAAAAAAGCGAAGGAAATATTTTAACAAAAGAAAGGCAGTTTAGCTCTGGTGCAAACTATATATATTATATGGCAGTATCACCCCAAACTATGGGCGAGTTTGTTACATTTCCTAAAGAAAAAACCATTCGTAATTTGGTGATTAAGAAAGACAGCCCTATGCAACAAGTAAATCTGGCATCAGATTTATTTGTGAGCGATCAGGTTAAAGTGAGCATGGGAGATTTCAACCGCGGAAGTTTTAAATTACAACTATCAGATGTCAGTGAGTCATTGCATCGGCTCAATTGATAATTGTTAAAAAAAATTGTGTAACCACCTTAGTGTAGCTAAGGTGGTTTTTAGTTTCTGATGGTTAATAAATTCATCTTAAATTTTTCCTGTCTTCATGGTAATAATTTAGTTTTGCTTCCTAATAAATAGAATTAAACGAAAGAAAAATGAAAAAACTAATTTGCGCTGCCTTGATTGCAGCAGGAATTACAACAATGACAACAACGACAAAAGCGCAGGGTGGCGATCCTCCTTTTGTTAAAGGTTCAAACTCTATTGGATTGTCAATAGGCTTTGGCGATTATTACGATTACGGAAGTGTTTACTACGGCAGTAGCTGGACAGTGCTTCCATCAATTAATTTTCATTTTGATCATGGAACAATTGCAGAAGTAGGACCCGGAACTATTGGAATAGGCGGTATTGTTGGTATTAAAAACCGTTATTATAAATACAGCAATGGCGATAAATATACAGACAACAGCATTATTGTAGGTGTTCGTGGTACTTATCACCTGACTTTATTGGCAGATAAAAACAATAAGTTCGATCCCTATGGTGGTGTATTACTCGGGGCGCGTATCAGAACAAGAAATGACCACTACCTCGATGACAAACGCTCTAATGTTTATCCTACAACAGGATTGTTTGTTGGTGCTAAATATAATTTTGTAGAGAACTTTGGTGCATTTGCAGAACTTGGTTATGATATTTCTTTCTTTAAGATAGGCTTGAATCTTAATTTCTAAAAATAAAATTAGTATTGTCAAGGCGGCTGAAAGGTCGCCTTTTTTTGTTACTTATTTTTTGTCCATTATTTCAAAGTCTCCCACATTTCAGGGGACTTTGAAAGTATGGAAAAAGTTCGCGCACACTCAAAAGCGGTGTTTTGTTACTTTATTACCTCTGTTTTACGGCCATAAGATTTTAGCATTACAAACAGGCAATAAAAAGCAGCCAACTCCGTAAATCTGCATCAGATAAATAATTGTTGTCAGAGGAAATAAGATTTGAGTAATGAATGTCCCAATGAGGATAATTATTTTTCAATGCTGTCAACCATTCTGAAACTCCCGCTTCACCTGTATTGATTTCTTGTCCGCCACCAATTAAACAAACAATCGTGCACCAATCCTTGTGTCTGTCCATTACGCTGATTAAAAACTCTGGCTCTGACATATCAAAATCTTCAACGCCTTTCTTTCGCTTCATGAACGAACTGACTTGCTCTTTTGCCCAAGCCCTTTGTGCCTCGTCAAACACAACAACTTTTTCTATTGGAGCTTTCTCTGTTTCTAAATTGTCGTCTCGGAAATGATGAATGTTCTGAATGAACTTTACTGCTCTCTCTTTTTCCTTTCGTTTTGTTGATGCTTCTCCATTCTCTTTTGCGAACTGAACAGAATCTCTTGTCAGTGCTTCTCTCAATACCTCAACCAAAGGACAATTGCCTGAAAGAAAAACTGCATGTTCATCTTTATCGGATTTCATTCTTTCATTTGCAATGTTCAAACCCGCAAGAGTTTTCCCTGCTCTCGGAACCCCTGTCAAAAAGCAAATTGATTTTCTCGGAGTTGCTTTTGCCTTTTCAATTATTTGGTTAATGCAGTCAGTTGTCTTTGAAAGATTGATTGCTCCTGCATCGTGTCTTGAAATCTCTTTTACATTATGTCCTTTGTAAAGTGCTTGTGCTGCTTCAATAATAGTTGGAGTGGGTTTGTAAATTGAATTTTCCCAATCTGTCGTGTTGATTTGTCTGCCGTTGCTTTGATCAAGTGAAAGTGAAATCACTTGACTAAGTTTAGCTGATTTGCTTTTAACGGCTCAAACAAATTATGTGTTGATGAAAAAATATTTTCTGTCTCTTCGGCTTTTGTAGAAACTAAAAGCGGAATCAATTTTTCACTATGGCTGCCTTCGTGAAAGTTTTGCAAGTCCAAACAGTAATCAACAACTTGTTCAATCGCATATTTCTGATAGGATGTGTCGCCAACCTTAAACTCCAAAACGAAAATGAGGTCATTGATGATTAAAATGTTGTCAGCCCGTTTTCCCATTCGTGGAATAGAAAATTCAAAGTAGATTCTTCCTATGTCAAAAGGTTATAGAGCTTCTTTTAGAATTTTGATTTGCTTAACCCAAGCGTTCTTCTGCAAGTCCTCAAGCGAATGACTGTGATGCTTGCTAAGTAGTCCAAGAATTTTATCGTCATCGTCCCGCAAGAAGTCGGCAATGGAATTAGCGTAATAACTTCTTGTCACGTCAGATAATTTCTTTTTGTATTATACATCAACAAATACCCTCTCTTGTTTGCATCACTTAAAAAGGAACGGCTTACTAATGTTTCCATAAATGGCTGTTTTTCTAAAAATGGGAACAACAACTTTTCAATTCTGCCTTCTGTTACTCCTATTCTTCTTGCAAATTCTGTAAAGTCGGTTTTGGAAGGGTGACCATTTATTTTGTATGAATCACTTTTAAAATTATCAGCAAACAATCCTCTATCCAGAGCAAAATCTGAATCGTCAACATGAAGTTTTGTATTCACCAAATCGTAAGCAGGGCTAAGCAAATAATCACCTTTGGATGATTCAAGTAAAGAGAAATTCTTCAAATGAGCATCGCCATTTGAAAAAAGAAAGTTGAACACTACCAGAGAAAAATATTTTTCTATTTCCACCCTCCAAGCCGGAACATACTTTTGTATCAACATTCCGATTTCTTCGTAGCTATATTCGTATTTGAAATTGGCTCCGGCATTGTCTTTTGTTTTTCCTGCCAGTGTTGCAAAATCTTCCTTGCCCCATTTCTCACCCTGCCCGACCGGCAGGCGGGCTTCCTCTTTTACATCAAATCGTTTGGTTATGTATGCAGGTGAGCCATTCTTAAAGAATATCATGGCACATTCAGCAGTGTTTAATCCATACACCTGTTTCGCTATTTGCATGGTCAGATGTTCGTTTGCCGGAACCTGGTCAACTTTTTTTAAATCTCTTGGTATTGGTTTAAGTATGTAAGTTCCTTGTTCGCCTTCGTTTGTCAAACGCAAAATATTTTTTTCAAGCAGAAAACTTAACTTTTCCTGCACACCCGATATGGAAATGCGTTTGCGGTTCTCCATAAATTTCTCTGCCACTTCCTCACTTTGTTGTGGTTGCTCATAAGGTAAAACATGATTTACTTTTTTACCGCTAAATAAATTTCGTAAGCAGCTTGGACTGTAAGCAGAAAAACCTTCAGCCAGTGTCCCCGGGCAATATTTCAATTCATCTAAGTTCATTTTGCTGTGATTGGTTTTACTGTTACTGCTCCTATTGTGTCATATTGTGCTGTTGCCATCAACAAACCGAAATTATCTTCTTCATCAATTTTCAATTGAGTGCTTTGCAATTTTCTGTTTACTCCTTCACTAAGCATGTTAAAAAAAAACGGAAACAAAAATTCGCTGCTGTAGTCCTTTTGAGTTTTTGGAAGTGTTAAACTGATAGCCGGTTTGTTTGCATCGTTGAAATAATTATCGTCATAACTGAACACATAATGCTGACTGTTTTCTTCTGTCAGTATGCCTGCTAAAATTCCGCTTCGGTATATTTCCATTGCTCTCATTTATTCAATGTTTCTTTTTCACTTCAAGTGTCAATTCCATTCCTAACACTTCTGCTAACTTGTTCAACACTTCCAGTGAAGGATTGCCCTGTCCTCGCTCCAATTTATACAAAGTGTTTGTGCTCACTTTTGCTATTTCAGATAGGTGCGGTTGAGTTATGCTCAACTCTTTTCTTCTGTTTTTTATGGTTTCTCCAAGTTGCTTAACTAACATTATAGTGTGATTTATGCAGCAAAAGTAGTTATTGTTTTCCAACTGAGCAAACAAAATCACAGCATAATGTGATTTTGTGTAAAATTCATGTAGGTTTGAAAGGTAAAACTTATGGAATCACATTTCAGTGTGATTTCAATTTCTTTGGTCAGTTCGTTTCTTGCAGTCAGTTTCGGGTTAGTGTGTCCCAAGCCATTACCGCTGCCGGCAGTCTCACGAGCAATCGGGACAAGTTGTGAAAAAAATAATCCAAACGCATTTA
Organism: Bacteroidetes bacterium UBA6661; assembly: GCA_002455375.1. Lineage (GTDB taxonomy): Bacteria > Bacteroidota > Bacteroidia > AKYH767-A > OLB10 > OLB10. The sequence continues at coordinate 53 of DKKR01000035.1, read as the reverse complement.
CAAATATAAATTGATTTCAATAGTTTTAAGGAGCAAAACAGCAATTAAAAATG
>DKKR01000012.1 GCA_002455375.1 Bacteroidetes bacterium UBA6661 | reverse complement strand
TGTTCAGGTGTTGCAGTGCCAACAATTACTGCAAGTGGACCTGTTGCATTTTGTGCAGGAGGAAATGTAAATCTTATTGCAAGCACTGGTCTCTCCTATCTGTGGAGCAATGGTTCAACAGATCCTTATATCAATGTAACTAGTGCTGGTTCTTATGTTGTTACTGTTACCACAGCAGCAGGAACTGCAACATCATCACCGGTAACAGTAACGGTTTATTCGCTGCCGAATGCAACAATAACTGCAAATGGCTCAACTTCTTTTTGTGTTGGTGGCAGTGTTACACTCACTGCAAGCAGTGGCTCAACTTATCTTTGGAGCAGTGGTGCAACTACGCAGTCTATTACTGCTATTGGAGGAGGAAATTATAATGTTATCATAACAAATTCTAATGGATGTTCTGCAATGTCTGCTTCAACAGCGGTAACAGTTAAACCCGTTCCTACTGCTACCATTTCGCCTAGTGGTCCAACCACTTTTGCATCCGGAGGTAGTGTTACCTTAACGTCTTCTTCAGCAGGTACAGGTGGAAGTTACAAATGGTCACCAGGTGGTATGACAACTCAAGCAGTTACAGTCAGCACAACAGGAAATTATGTTGTGACTGTTACCAACAACAGTGGATGCTCAGCAACATCAGCTCCACTATCTGTTACGGTTACCTCAGGAGCACCAACACCCAAAATAACAGCAAATGGCCCCACAACATTTTGTCAGGGCGGAAGTGTAGTTTTAACTTGTAGTGCAGCCAATTCATACTTATGGAGTAATGGTGCAACTACACAATCAATTACAGTTACCACTGCAGGCAGTTATACTTGTACTGCAACCACAGCAGGTGGTTCAGCCACTGCAGCAGCAGTGAATGTGATTGTAACAACACCTACACAGGCAACTATTACAGCATCAGGTAGTACATCATTCTGTTCCGGAGGTAGTGTGACACTAAATGCCAGTTCAGGAACTTCTTACCTGTGGAGTACAGGTGCAACTACTAATTCAATTACTACATCATCTCCCGGTACATATACTGTAACTATAACTAACAATGGCTGTCAGTCAACAACCAATAAAGTAGTTACTGTTTATGCATTACCAACTGCAACAATAACAGCAAATGGTTCAACAAACCTTCAGCAAGGTGGAAGCGTTCAGCTAACCTCTTCAAGTGCCGGAAGTGGTGGAAGCTATTTATGGAGTACCGGTGCAACTACACAATCAATCACTGTTTCAACTCCGGGAAATTATACGGTTAAAGTAACAAACAGCAATGGTTGTAGTAATACCTCATCAGCAATGACAGTAACAGTAAATTCTTCTTTCCAGCCTACCATTACTGTCAGTGGATCATTAAGTTTCTGCTCTGGTGGCAATGTTAAACTAACAGCAACAAAAGGTTCATCATATTTATGGAGTACTGGCGCAACAACACGTAAAATTACTGTAACAACATCAGGCAATTATGCCGTAACAGTAACACAGTTTACTACAGGCTATGTGGGAACCTCTTCAACTGTAAATGTAAATGTATTACCAGCACCAGCAGCTACAATCACAACTAATGGAAGTACAACTATTTGTCAGGGTTCAAGTGTTACATTAACATCAAGCAATGGTGCCAATTATCTTTGGAACAACGGTTCTACATCAAATTCAATTACAGCAACAACTGCCGGCAATTATATAGTTACAGTAACCGGAAGTAATGGCTGTACTAAGTCATCAGCAGCAACTACAGTGGTAGTTAACAATTGTGGCTCATCTTGCCCAACACCTGGAAATTTACATGTGACAAACCTCAGACCATCATCTGCAGAGATGAATTGGAATCTGACTTCAGCTAATAACTATTATTTTAAAGTTGAAAATTTAAATACAGGATATGTTTATTATTCTAATGCATTATCAAGTGGTGTAAATTCAATAACAATTGGAACTGTACCTTCAACTCCTTATCGTTGGGCAGTACGTGCATTGTGTGGCAGCACATATTCCGCATGGAGTGCATACAATCAGTTTACAACTCCTGCTGCAAGAATGGGTGAAGGCAACAGTAATGAAGGTTTAAATATTACTCCATTAACCACGCAAATGCCATCAGAGTTTGAAGAACATCCACTTCGTCTTGAATCGGATGACGCAAGCGTTACTTTCTTCCCAAATCCTGCAACTTCATTTGTAGTGTTTAATGTAACTGCATCTGAAAAGAACACAGCAACATTAACGCTTTTAGACTTGTCGGGTCGTACACTAAACAAAGAAAACTATCAATTTAACGAAGGACTTAACAACGGCAAAATTGATGTCAGCAATTATGCACGAGGCGTTTATATGATTCAATTAGTTTTTGATGGAAAAACTGTGATGAAAAAAGTTGTTCTTGAATAATTGGTTTTTATTATCATAAGTATTAAGAGCTGTCATCAGATTGATGACGGCTCTTTTTCATTTTGTACAATACCTGATAAATGAATACGTTTATTAAAATGTTATCTTCGCCCAATGAAATTTCGCATATTCAGCATAATGCTTTTTACATTTTTATGTTTTGGACAAAAAGCCAAAGCACAAGAATCTGAAAATATTATTGAAGACAACCTGCGTAATTATTACAGTCAGATTTTGGGTTATCAGGTTAAGGAAGTATTTAACACTAAAGTTTTTGACCTGATAGATACTTGGCTGAATACGCCTTATAAATATGCCGGTAAAAACGAAAATGGAATTGATTGTTCCGGATTTGTTAATGTTATCATCAAGGCTGTGTATGGCTCTTCATTTGGTTGCAGTTCTGTTGACATGTATAACAAACTACCACATGTGTCACTTAAAAATTTAAATCCGGGTGACTTGGTATTTTTTAAAACCCGTGGGCGAAGAATTTCGCATGTTGGTATGTATTTAGGTCAGGATAAATTTGTTCACTCCAGTTCATCAAGTGGTGTAATTGTAAGTGACCTTAATGAGCCTTACTATAAAAAAAGATTCGCCAAAGGAGGAAGAATAACCCTTGACGAATCTACTACTGTCGTTTCTAAATAAATTTTTATTCAGATTCCATAAAAGGATAACGGTAATCTTTTGCCGGAACAAAAGTTTCCTTTATTGTTCGCGGTGATACCCAACGTAACAAATTTACCATAGCACCTGCCTTGTCATTAGTTCCCGAACCTCTGGCACCACCAAAAGGCTGCTGCCCAACAACTGCACCGGTACATTTATCATTTATATAGAAGTTACCTGCCGAATTTACCAATGCTCGTGTTGCAACGTCAACTGCATATCGGTCTTGAGAAATAATTGCTCCTGTAAGTGCATACTCACTGGTGCTGTCAACTAAATGCAATGTCTCTTCAAACTTCTCATCCTCGTAAACATACATTGTCAATACCGGGCCGAAAATTTCTTCACACATAGTAGTATATTTTGGATCAGTTGTAAGAATAATGGTTGGCTCAATAAAATATCCTTTACTCTTATCAAAGCTTCCACCTACAATAATCTCTGCATTCTTACTCTTCTTTGCATTTTCAATGTAAGCAGAAATTTTATCAAAAGATTTTTCGTCTATAACAGCATTTACGAAGTTGCGGAAATCTTCAACCGGCCCCAATTGCATGGACTTTACTTCCTTAACCAACTTACTTTTTACTTTTTCAAAAATTGATTTTGGAATATAACAACGGGATGCGGCACTACATTTCTGACCTTGATATTCAAAAGCCCCACGTGCCAAAGCGGTCACAAGCACATCAATATCTGCACTCTTGTGAGCTATAATAAAATCTTTCCCTCCTGTTTCGCCAACAATACGAGGATAAGACTTATACAAAGGCATATTTTCTCCGATAGTTTTCCAGATTCCCTTAAACACTTCTGTTGACCCGGTAAAGTGAATACCACCAAAATCAGGATGTTTAAAAATAACATCTCCTGCATCAGGGCCGGAAACATAAACAAGATTGATTACACCTGCAGGTAAACCTGCTTCAATCAGCAACTGCATTACCACATTAGCTGCATAGATTTGTGTATTGGCAGGTTTCCAAACAACAGTATTACCCATCATGGCAGGTGCTGTAGGCAAATTTCCTGAAATTGCTGTAAAATTGAATGGTGTTAAAGCAAAAACAAATCCTTCAAGAGGACGTTGTTCTGTACGGTTCCATACACCCTTACCTACAACCGGTGGTTGTTGTGTATAAATCTCACGCATATATTGTACGTTGAAACGTAAGAAGTCAATCAACTCACATGCTGAATCAATTTCTGCCTGATAAGCATTTTTTGACTGTCCAAGCATTGTCGCAGCATTCATCTTATAGCGATAAGGACCTGCAAGCAAGTCAGCTGCTTTCAGAAAAATGGCTGCACGCTGCTCCCAAGGCATTTCAGCCCATTGCTTTTTTGCTTTTAATGCTGCATCTATTGCTAACTGTACATGCTTCTTTTCTCCTTTATGATACATGCCCAAAACATGCTGATGGTCGTGTGGAGGGCGAAGTGCTGAAGTGTTTCCTGTGCGCACCTCTTGTCCATCAATATACATGGGTATATCCATTTGTTTGGAGCGTGCTTCTGCAAGTGCTGCTTTTAATGCTGTTTTCTCCGGACTTCCTTGTGCATAATTCAATACCGGCTCATTATAGGCCGGAGGAATATTATAAACTGCGTTTGTCATACCTTAATTAATTTAATAATGTACAAAGGTACGAAAATGAAATAAGGGCTTTTGTATCCTTGGTTACATCAACAAAAAGATTTAAAAATCAAGCTAAACTTAAAGTCCTGATTTCATTTTTTGTTAATGAAATAACTTCTGCCAACTTCTGAAGTAATTCATTCATTCCGGTTAGGTCTGCAAGCTTTCCTTTTTCCTCAATAATACGACAAACTTCAGAGAGTCTTTTAGCACCAATATTGAGGGCGCTTCCCTTTAATTTATGCGAAGCTTTATACAGTCCATCGGAATTATCTTCACTGAAAAAATTACTCATATCAGCATGTAGGTTATCCATCTGTTTAAGAAAAAGTTCAAATATATTTTTTACAAAAGAGGTATCATCTCCTACGGCCATTGCCTTCAGTCTTTCAATGGTTTGCTTGTCTATTAAAGGCTCATCATTTCGCGATGCCTTACTTTTTAAAATCACCTCGCCCCATTTTTCCAGCAATGACTGCACCACTTCAATTCTTATTGGCTTGGTAGTGTAGTCGTTCATACCTGCATCAAGACATTGTTTTTTATCATCTTCCAATGCAAAAGCTGTCATGGCAATAATAATACTGCTGTTGTTTAACTTACGTAAAGCCGCTGTTGCTTCCATGCCATCCATTTCAGGCATTTGAACATCCATAAAAATAAGATCATATTTCCTGGTGGTAACTTTCTCAAGCACTAATTTACCGTTCTCTACAACATCTGGTTTGTAGCCCAATTTTTCCAGCACTGTAACTGCAAGCGTTTGATTGATTGGATTGTCTTCAGCAATCAGAATTTGTAGTGGATACTTTAACGCTACCTGGCTATCAAACACCGGAACAGCATCATCACCTCGGGCGAATGATGTTGCACTGTCAATAAATGACTTGGTTAATACTGAAGAAATTTTTATTGCATCAACTCCTGCAGGCAACACTGCTTCAAAAAGTTTATTTCCATAAATGATATCGCCACCGGAAAATCTTGCATTAAAAGCAAATACAGGAATATTTGACGACCGTATCTGCTCTTTCAGTTCTTCTGCAAAAAGGAGATAATCCTGCATCTGTGCATCAAGTATCAAAGCATCGTAATTTGCTTCAGGTGTAAGTTCTTTTTTTGCCTGTTCAAGCTGTGTCACCGACTGATGTAATATATGCCAGTCATTAAACAAATCACTCAGATGTAAATCAAAATCAGTGCTGGTTGAAAAAATTAAAATCTTTTTACCTCTTAAAATCCTGAGGTTAGAGCGAACATTACGTGCAGCAGCAATTGGTGCAGGTTGCGTTATAACTGTAAAATAAAATTCTGAACCTGCACCCGGTTCACTCATCAATTCAATGGTGCCACCCATCAAAGCAACTAACTTGGCACTGATGGTGAGACCAAGTCCGGTACCGCCAAACTTTCTGTAGGTTGAAGTATCTGCCTGTTGGAATGATTGAAACAATCTCTGTCTTTGTTCTTCGCTAATGCCGGCACCGGTGTCTTTTACAGAAAACTTGATGTTTAACTTTTCTGACACCGATGGAATTAATTGCGCAGTAATGAGAATGTGTCCCTTCTCTGTAAACTTAATGGCATTACCAACAAGATTGACAAGTACTTGTTTCAATCGCATGCTGTCACCCATCACATAGGCAGGTATAGTGCTTTCAATATTATAAAACAACTCAAGTCTTTTACCAAGTGCGCGATAATAGAGCAAGTCAAACGTCTCTTCAATAACTTTCTTCAGTTCAAATGGCTCATACTCGAGCTCCATCTTATCTGACTCAATCTTAGAAAAGTCGAGAACATCATTAATAATACTAAGCATATTCTCACTGCTCAGTTGTAAGGTACTCACATACTCTCTTTGTTTATCATTAAGTGTTGTCATGCGTAACAACTCCAGCATTCCAACAATACCATTAAGAGGTGTGCGGATTTCATGACTCATGGTGGCAAGAAACTGAGATTTGGCAGCAGTGGCAGTCTCAGCAGTTTCTTTTGCTTTCACCAGTTCATTTTCAAAATGAACTCTTTGTGTTACATCACGAGCAAACAAAGACACTCCTGCAACAATATTATGTTCGTCAACAACAGGTTGAAGCGAAAATTCAAAATAACGCTCTGTGCCGTTTTTGCTAACTTCGTCATTATAGGTCACTCTTTTTCCCCTCATAACCTCACTATGTCGTTGTGACCACAACCTTTGATCTTCTTCCTTCATTGCAGCACGAAAATCATCACCAACATTCAGCATCTTTCCTGTTAAAGTATTTAAATAATGCTGACAAGAATGATTGATTACTGTAATGAGATGATTCATGTCTGTTGACAGAATCAAATCATTTGTATTTTCAATAACTGCACTGACATTGGCACGGGCATTTGTTAACTCTTGCTGCAAAAGAATTGATTCAGTAATATCTTCTGCATAGATTTTTACTTCATCTTTATCATTACTGCTAAAGAAAGATTTAAGAAAATGCACTTTACCATCTTTATGAATAAACCTTACTGTTGCATTTACTCTTTCTTTTTTGCGACATTCAGCAATCAGTTGCTGCCAACGCAAAGTATCGGCCGGGTGGATGAGTTGAATAACAGGAATACGGCCTAGTTCCATTTCATCATAACCAATAGTATTGATAAATGATGGACTAAAAGAAATTAACTCATTTCCTGAATCTATTACCAACTGACTCCATCCTTCATCGGGCAATACAACTTCAGCGTTAATAGATTCAACAGGTCTCAAATTTCTAATTGGCGTCCAATAATAAACCTGGATATTATCCAAAGTTCCTGTCTGCATTTGCAATGCAAAAGGATCCTGCTCATTAATTTTCAGAACAGAAAAATTATGCAATGGTTTGTTCTCAATAATAAAATTCTGAAACAAATGCTGAAGTACGCCAAGGTCAACGGTAATAAAATCTTCTGCTTCTTTGCTCAGGTCAATGATTTTACCATCAGTTGTGGTAACAAAATATTGTCCGGGTAGTGAAACAGATTCCTTTTCTTTTATCTTTTCGCGTTCAGCAAACACCAACAACTCTTCTTCACTTTGTTTGATGGTTAACAAAACCTTCAATTGCTGAAATGTTTCAACCATTATGCTATTAAAGTTTCCTGCTTTTGACTTTGCAAAAAGTTCTGTATCGGAAAAGTCATCTAACTTGAAAACAGTACGAATATCCATTTCGGCTTGTGAATCAATACCGAGCAGATTCTGTGCTTCGCGATTGCAATACAATAGTCCCAAATTATCTCTATCGAAAATCATTGCAGCAAAAGGAAGTTTCTCAAGATTATTTTCCAACGATTTTTCTCCATCTTTATTCATACCTTGTCTGCGAAGGTTAAACCATTGATAAAGGAAACTTAACACCATTGCAATAACAATGATAAAAAACAGTCTTACCGGATCGGAACTTCCTGAAGTGCCCGAAATGAGAATATATTCTAATGAACCCAGTACAATTACATTGTACAATAAAAGGTAAATGACATTACGTATATGCAGGTTGGAAAACAAAATGACCGTTACTAATAAAAACTCCGGATGTCCTGAAAACTTATTCCTGAAAAGAAAAAACATCAGGTGAATTGTTAGTAGTAAAAACATTCCGGACAGTTGTTCTCCTGAATATTTTTTTGCAACAGGAAGAAAAAAACTGACTGCTAATAGCGCTAAAGGAACAAGTGCCATCCATGTCAGAGGCAGCAGCACATCAATAACTTTTTCGCTAAAAAAAATACCGAAAAGCAAATAACATAATGCTATAACTGCAAATAGTATGCGGTTATACAACACTTCCGATTCAGTGGTAAGGTTGTCTGTATTCTGCTTATTTCCGGTAGAAGCCATCATTTCTTATACGCAAAAATAGGTATTTGGTTAACCTTGAAATTGATTTTTTTAAAGTGGAATGAATTGTTGCAAATACCCAATAATATTTTGTCATAATCTTACATTTGCCGTCATGGCAGAAAGCAAAAAAGTGCTGGGTTTAATGTCGGGCACTTCCTTAGACGGATTAGACCTTGCATTGGTCAATATTACCGAAGCAAATGATGGCATGCATTATGAAATAGCAGCTGCAGAGACAATTGAATATGACCAAAAGCAAAGAGATGAATTAACAAATGCAAAAATGCTTTCGGGCGAAAGACTTTTTGAGTTACATCACAAATTTGGTGTTTTTTTAGGAGAAAGCTCTTTGAAATTTTTACAAAAACATCAACTTTCCTGCGACTTGATTGCATCGCATGGTCACACTATTTTTCATCAACCTGCTAATGGCTTTACTACACAAATTGGTCATGGTGCAGCTATTGCAGCTGTGACAGGCATTACTACTGTTTGCGATTTCAGAAGTATAGATGTTGCACTTGGAGGTCAGGGTGCACCATTGGTCCCTATTGGTGATGAACTGTTTTTTGGGATGTATGATTACTGTCTAAACCTCGGAGGCATTGCAAACATTTCCTTCAGAAAAAACCTCAACCGCATAGCCTTTGATATCTGTCCTGTTAATATGGCATTAAATTATTTGGCAAATGCATGTGGGCAAAATTATGACGCTGAAGGAAAAATTGCTGCTTCAGGGAAATTGAATACAACACTATTGGATAAGCTTAATGCATTAGAATTTTATCGCACACCTTATCCGCGTTCTTTAGGTGTAGAGTGGTTTAATGAATATTTTCTACCTGTGTTAAATGCATCTACTGCTTCATTGACTGATAAAACAACAACAGTAACACATCATATAGCAAAACAAATTGGTGATTCATTAACCATTTCGGACAATAAGTTAAAATCTACTTTACTAGTTACCGGTGGTGGATCAAAGAATAAATTTCTTGTACAAAAAATTCAGGAGAATACATCAGTACAAATTATTATTCCTGACGAAAAAATAATTGATTTTAAAGAAGCATTGATTTTTGCACTTTTAGGATATTTGAGAATAAACAACCATAAAAACACACTTGCCACTGTAACAGGTGCAAAAAAAGATTCTGTTGGTGGTGCCGTTTACTTAATGGCTTAAACCACAAACTATAATTAAGAATCTTATCCGTTGGGATTATTCCTCATCATCAAACCTGAAAAAATCTTCATCAGGAACCTCTTCCTCTTCCTTCAAGATTTTGTTCTTCCAGTTTTTTTCTTCACGATGGTTAGACATCTTATGCTTTTTTGCATGATAGTTGTCCGTTTCCCAATTGTCTTTTATTGACTTTTTTTGTTCAACTCTTTGATTTCTCATGTCATTGAAAATAAAAATTAGAATAATAAACTATTTTACTGCAAAACTGTTGTTGAGGTTTCATGAAACAGAAGTTTTTTTCAAAGGTTTTAAGCGGAAAATTTTAATATTTTCGTGCAAATTTTTTAAACATAATGCTGGATCTACTAAAGAAATTTGAAGAAAAGCGTCCTGAAATCGTTTTTGAATGGAGTGATGCTGAAACAGGCGCTGAAGGGTGGCTGGTTATAAACAGTCTGCGTAATGGCTCTGCCGGAGGCGGCACTCGTATGCGTAAAGGATGTGATAAGAGAGAAGTCGAGTCGTTAGCCAAAACAATGGAAGTAAAATTTACAGTTTCAGGTCCACCGATTGGCGGTGCTAAGTCGGGTATTAACTTCGACCCTGCTGACCCCAGAAAAAATCAGGTTCTTGAACGCTGGTTTAAAGCTATCAAGCCATTGCTGAAATCATATTATGGAACCGGTGGTGATTTAAACATTGACGAAATTCATGACGTGATTCCAATCTGCAATAAATTAGGAATATTACATCCGCAGGAAGGCACTGCTGTAGGTCACTTTAACGATGGAGAAGAAAATATTAAAAAACGTATCAGCAATCTGCAAAAAGGTGTATCTCTTGAATTGAAAGATTCGAACTTGTCACCTGATTTAGACAACAAATACAGAGTAGCCGATATGATTACAGGCTATGGTGTAGCTTATGCTGTAAAATATTACTATGAATTGTGGGGTGGAAAAATTTCTGAGAAAAGAGCTATCATACAGGGATGGGGTAATGTTGCAGCTGCTGCCGGTTTTTATCTTGCACAAATGGGTGTAAAAATTGTTGGAATCATTGACAGAGATGGCGGTTTAATCAACGAAAAAGGATATTCCTTTGAAGAAATAAAAACTTTATTCAACAATCGTAAGGGAAACAAATTGCATGCTGATAATATGCTATCACCACAACAGATGGCAGAAAAAGTGTGGAACCTTGATGCAGAAATTTTTATTCCCGGTGCCGCTTCGCGATTGGTAACGCAAGAACAAATGCAATCGCTCATCAGCAAAAAACTTGAAGTCATTTCATGTGGTGCCAACGTACCATTTGCCGATAAAGAGATTTTCTTCGGTCCCATTGGAATGTACTGCGACAAGCATGTAAGCGTTATTCCCGACTTTATTGCTAATTGTGGTATGGCTAGAGTTTTTGCTTACTTGCACAATGCAAATGCCGTTATTGATGACAGATTGATTTTTGATGATGCAGCAAACACTATCAAAAATGCATTGCAGGAAGTGATTGCAACACATAAAGATAAAAAAGGTATTGCTTCTGCTGCTTTTGAAATAGCTCTTAAAAAACTGCTGTAATGTTTATAGATGTTCTGCAACAAAGGATATTAGGAAACACCGTTGAGGATTATCTGTGGTTTGCAGGACTTATTCTGGCAGGACTTATTTTCAAGAATCTTATTTCCAGAATTCTGACTTTTTTACTCTTCAATGTTTTAAGAAAATATTTTAAAACCATTGGTGTAAAAAAATTTGTAGAACTGACACAAAAACCTTTCTCTACAACACTGTTTCTTATTTTCATTTACATTGCCTGTCGTTATGTGCATTTTCCTGATGAATGGAAACTTGCTTCAGAGAGTGAGTTTGGTGTGAGAATGACAATTAAATTGATTTTTCAGATTGCTACAGTTTTTTTTATCACCTGGACATTGCTTCGGATAATTGATTACATCGGTTTGGTAATGCGTGCACGTGCCAACAAAACAGAATCGAAAATGGACGATTTGTTTGTTCCTTTTTTTGTATCCTCCATTAAAGCTTTAACAGTTATCATCAGTCTGTTTTTTATTTTGGGCGTTGTGTTTAAACTCAATGTAGCCAGCATAATTGCCGGTTTAGGCATTGGTGGTTTGGCCATTGCTTTGGCATCAAAAGATACATTAGAAAATCTGTTAGGTTCTTTCTTAATTTTTATGGACAAGCCTTTTGTGGTAGGCGATTTAGTTAAAACCGATAATCTTCGTGGGCATATTGAAGAGGTTGGATTCCGATCAACAAAAGTACGTACCATAGAGAAAACATTGGTGATAGTTCCGAATAAAAAAATGATGGATGCTGAACTCGAAAATCAAACTGAAAGAACTTTTTACCGCCATAGGTTTGTTATTGGTTTGGTATATTCTACAACAGCCGATCAGATTCAAACCATTACACAACAAATTCTGGATATGCTTAACGAACACCCATTGGTAAATGAAAATCCAAATGTTTACTTTATCAATTTTGGGGCAAGTGCTTTAGAGATTGAGGTTATTTATTTCGTAAAAACGCAAGAGTTGAGCGATTTCGAAAACACAAGACAAGAAGTCAATTTTGCCATTATGAAAATTGTGGCAGCCAATAAAAGTGACTTTGCATTTCCCAGCACTTCTGTTTATATTGAAAAGGAAGTGAAATAACCAACCATTTTGGGGAATTGAGTAACAGTTTTTACAATTCTCCAAAGAAAGAAAATACCTACACTATCTATTGCCGGTAGAAAAATCAGGCTGCTTTAAAAGTTTCTTTTAACCATAAAAGCACAATTTGCATCTGCTTTTATGCTACTTTTAAAACAGCCTTTGATTAAACATTACTGATTTTACTGAACTATCAATTTTCTGATGGTTTTTGTTTCTTCATTGCTAAGGGTTATTAAATACACACCGGGAGGCAATCTATGATGCACCATCCATGTTGCTTGGTTTTTGACAGTTTCTTTATAGACTTTAATACCTGTTATATTGACTATGTTTAACTGATATTGCTTTTGTGCATGTAGCCCTGTAATTGTAAAATAATCTTTTGAAGGATTGGGATTGACAGTGAAATTTATGGTGTGAGCTATTGCTGCAATAGAAACTGTTGTATCCGTTCCTAACTTTACCAACCAACAATCGCTGGAAGGTTGTGTGGTAATATGATTACCGCTTACATCGCCATCGTTAGAATCGGTTCTCGCTGCTCCAATATAACCCTTGTCGTTGGTTACTCTGATAATGCCATTAGACTCTCCATCCGAACCGCCTAAACATCTTTGCCATTCTATATTGCCAACTGTATCTGTCTTTATTACCCATAAATCATAGTAATGATTGCCCACAACATCACCATCTATAGATTTAACCAAGCCGGCCAAGATATAACCCCCATCAGCAGTTTGCTCTGCACTGAAAAAGTCATCTGTATCAGTACCACCATAACAGCGCTGCCATTGCAAAGTACCTGTAGCATTAAGTTTGAATGCCCACGCATCAAAATACCTATAAAAATTAGAATGAAAGCCCACTACATCGCCATCATCAGAATTGGTTGCACCGGCAACCAAATAGCCCCCATCAGCGGCTTGAATGATTTGGTTCCCTCCATCTTGCCAACTGCCTCCATAACAACCTTGCCACTGTATGTTGCCGGAAGCATCTGTTTTAACTACCCAGGCATCATCCCACCAATTACCGGCTATGGTATCAACATGCCAGCCACTTACATCGCCATCAATACTGTATGTACTGCCTGTCAAAATGTAGCCTCCATCTGTTGTTTGTATCACCGATGTTCCTTGCTCACCGCGGGTTCCTCCCAAACACTTTTGCCATAACAGCGAGCCTGTATTACTGATTTTAACCAACCAAACATCTGATGACACGCCACCATGCAGTCCGCTGACATCTCCATCAACAGAGCCTGTTGTGCCCACAAAACAGTAGCTGCCATCACTGCTTTGAACTATATCCAAAGCAATATCATGATCCGTACCACCATAGCAGTGCTGCCATTGTATAGTGCCTGATGCATCTAATTTAACTATCCAGGCATCACCATAACCTAATGAATCATGATAGCCTGAAACATCGCCATCATTGGGCGTATCTGTCGTACCGGCTATTATATAGCCTCCATCTAAGGTCTGTTTTATCTTGCGCGCTCTATCAAATCCCGAACCGCCCAGACATTTCTGCCATTGCAGGACTCCTACAGTATCTGTCTTTACCACCCATATATCATTACCATGATTGCCTGAAACATCACCACCATTACCTACGGTGGTTTCGCCCAATAGCACATAACCCCCATCGGAAGTCTGACGTACATCCCAGGCGATTTCATTTAGTACACTTCCAAAACAATGCTGCCATGAAATGGCTGGCTGCCCTTGTGCTATATTTTGAATGCATGTACCTAAAAACAAAATGATACTAACTTTAAAGGGCAACATGCCTTTCCACTCAAATAGATTTGTTTTCATAACTTATTGATTTTTTGAGTTTGTGTTTTTCCTGTAGTAGTATTAGTAATTTGTAGCAAATACAGACCTGAGGCTATTTCTTTTGACGGACTCCAAATATACTCTTTATTGTGCACATTTTCAATTTTTTCAATCACCTTACCCTTTCCATCTATAATTAAAATGGAATAAATGTCAAGTTCTGATCCTTCTAAGTTAAGAACAACCTTATCATTGAAAGGATTGGGAGACACCTCTGATGGGCTCTGATTTTCAGTTGCTGCAACCCTGAACAATGTGTTGAATGAGGCACTGTAAATATTTTGTTTGAAATACACATCTTGCCCACCGGGAGCACCGGTATCATCATTATAAAAAGCAGCCAGAAAGTTGCTGAATTGTAGTGAACGCCTCCCTGATATGGAAGGTGCTAATTGATTCTTTTTGGTGGAACGGTTAACCACAAAATAATACTCTGACTGGTATGAAAAGGTTTGCCCATCCATATTCATGCGAATACCTATGATGTCTTGTTGGTCGGGCACTGATACAGCGTAGCCTATGGGGTCAACCTGCCATAAAATAAAAATATAATCGCCTACATAGCTTATAACAGGATAGCTGTTTTGATAAATAGTAATATCATTATTATTAAATGGTGATGCCAAGGAGCCATCATTGTACACATAGGGTGTGCTGTTGAGTGGATGATACCAACTTGTAGCAAATCCATGTATTTCTGTTCCACCTGTTGTAGCATTGATGGTTTGTGCCACAACAGCCCAGTTATCATAGTTGTAATAGGTGTCAAAAAAAGATGAAATGCGGGGAAGGTCGTATGCATAATCAGTGTTTGAATAATTTAACACATAATTAGTCGGTGTGGTAATCTGTCCCAACTTAATTACAAGCCAATTCTGTTTCTCCACCGTAAGAATATTATTGGTGCCGTCAAATTCATTGTAAGTAAAATAAACATTATTTCTCAGTATTGTTACATCCGGAGCTGAGTAGATACTTGTTCCATTGCCCTGAAGAATCACATTTTTACTAATATCAATTACAGGCTTCGATAAATTAAAATCATAGTATCCTGCAGTAGCAAACACTGCCAACTGATCATCTTTATTCCACACCAGCATCCAACGATCGCCAGTGCTGCTATCCCAAAAACCATCAATTTTAACGTTGATGCCTCCTTGGTAGATTTTAATCGTAGAATACGAATTAAATGAGTTAGTTGAACTCCTCCATTCAAATAATTCTGCCATAATATAATCGTTGTATGTATCTTGATATACAGCAATTGCCCATTCACCTGTTGACATCAGGGTTCACGACAATGCAATTAGGTATGCCGGCACCAAGTAGGGTACAACCGGTATTTCCGTTACCATCGTCCCAAAAAAGTCCGGGATGAGCACCATCATATACAATGACTGAGCGTTTGGTGCTGCCTAATGGCGATTCAATGTAGTCGTTGTTGGTATTTACCGTTCCGCTTACATAACAACTTGAGCTAACATCAGCATTATTGGCAGGATAAAACGATTGCCCATAACTTTGGTGCCATTGAACTAATAATACAAATGTGATGGTTGCCATCAGACTTGCAATGAGATTACTTTTTTTCATATTAATTGGATTTTTAAAATAGCCTACTCTTTTCAGGATTTTCAGCTTCCTCCTATTTTATCAATATTTTAGAAGTATCGAATCTGAAGTGGATAAGGTTTTACTGCTCTTTTTAAGAAAAGAGTTTCAGGTATAAATAATAAAACCACACCTCCTAAAAAGTGTGAACTTGACAAAAAGATAAAATGCTTTAGTTCAGCTTGCCAAAATTTATCTTGGCTGCTTGGCTGTATTAATTGAATACTTTCATGCATAACTTCAATTAATGCTACTTTATATTGTATTGTTTTCATTACCAAGCTGTGAATAGTATGGCAAGTATAAGAAAAAAATTTAAATATTACGTTGGCAATAAGAAAGATTACTCAAGAAAATTTTCTTTTTATCACTTATTCCCT
>DKKR01000064.1 GCA_002455375.1 Bacteroidetes bacterium UBA6661 | reverse complement strand
GAATAGAAACAGTATTATTTCCTTCAACAAGTTGTTTGTTTAATAATTTTACCCCTAATTTAGAATAAACTATCATACTTCCTGTTTCATTCCTGTTTAAGAATATACTATACACACTTTCGTCCTTTGCAGGGTTTGGCAGTAATGATATTTTATTTTTATAACTTTCTATTTCATTTATCCCCACTGTACAATCAACAACCGAAACATCGTCTATAAAATAATAGGAAACAGCGTAAAATAAATTTGCTTGATTATTGGAGTCAAGAGTTGTATTGGCATCATCATTAAAATTACCAATAATAAAATATTTTTCCCCCCCCCCGGCAATGTAAGTGCCGCTTATTTGTGTCCAGTTTAAGGTATCATAAATAATTCCGTTAGTGTTTACTATTTGAGGAGTATAGGGTAAATTTAAAGCCGTGCTGTAATCTACCGAATTGTCCAGTGATAAATACATTCCTATATTGCTTGTATAATATTTTCCGCTATCTGATTTTACCACATAAAAGCTAACGCAATAGGTATGCCCCTGCTTTAAGGTATCAATTAATTGCCCCCCTAAATATTCACGATAACCATTTGGTTGAAAAATTGGATTCATATATATTTGGAAACCACAATAGGCAATTCCCGTTTTAGCATAATGGAATCCTAAGCCATTAGATGGTGCAGGAGATGAAATACACAAATACTGCTCACTAAAATAATCACAACTGCCACCGCTTGCCCAATACCAGCCTGTACAGGGCATTTGAGGATAATTGTTATTTTGAAAAATGGAACAAGGTATTGTGTCCTCAAATGAAGGATTCAAAACAAGATTTTGAGCTTTACAATACACAGATACACAAAGTAAAATTATTGATAATGCTTTTTTCATATTGTAAAAATAATAAAAAAGAGGCTGTCTCAAAAGCAGACAGCCTCTTTATTTTATTCAAACACTAACTTTATTTTTTTGCAGCCGGTTTATTTTCTTTGTAGCGCATGTCTGGTGTGCCATCAGCTTTTTTATGCACCTGTGTTCCGGAGGTTTTGTTCTCCTTAAAACGTTTGTCGGGAGTGCCATCGTTTTTTACATGGGCTTGCTGTGTGCTGGCAGTTTTGGCAGGTGTTGCCTTTACTTCTTTTTTAGTTGTGGTAGCGGCCTGCTTGGTGGTGCCTGACTGTGCCTGAGAAAAAGTAATGCCTAATCCCAGTGCAATAATTAAAAGTAACTTTTTCATTTTGTATAAATTTTGATGGGGTCAAATGTGTAGTTGGCAACATGATACTACTATGAAAACACAAAACCCTTTTATGTGGAATTGCTGAAGAAAAATAGGTACATAAAAAAACTGCCCCGAAATTATCGGGGCAGCTGCTTCATTTAATACTATTTCTTACCATATTTCCACTCTCTGTTCCGGAGCCAAATACAACTTGTTTTCTTTTGTAATCTTAAAGGCTTCGTAGAACTCCGGCATATTGCGCACGGTGCCATTGGCTCTGAATTTACCCGGACTGTGCGGATCTGTTTTCAAACGTTTTTTTAACTCTTCGGGGCGTATGTTGTTGCGCCATACCTGTGCAAAGTTGATGAAGAAACGTTGCTGTGGTGTAAAGCCGTCAAGCAAAGTTTTGGACTTGGCATTTTCTGTTTTTTGGAAGGCAGCATAGGCAATAGTCAGTCCGCCTAAATCAGCAATGTTCTCACCTAAAGTAAGCTGTCCGTTGATGGTGAGTGAATCAATTACTACGTAACTATTAAATTGTGCTACCAGTTTTTGAGCATTTTGATTAAAGAGTGTTTTGTCTTTATCTGTCCACCAGTTTTTCAGATTACCATCGGCATCATACTGGCAACCCTGATCATCAAAACCGTGTGTGAGCTCATGACCAATCACTGCACCCATAGAGCCATAGTTAACAGCATCGTCAGCAAGCGGATCAAAAAATGGTGGCTGCATGATAGCTGCAGGAAAAACAATTTCATTGAAGCCCGGATTGTAATAGGCATTGATTGTTTGTGGCGACATGCCCCACTCTGTTTTGTCAACCGGCTTTCCTAATTTTGAAAGGTTGTACTGAAACCAATATTCTGCCGCACGATTTACATTGTTACAATAGGAATCTTTTTTAATAATCATCTTAGAATAATCGCGCCATTTGTCAGGATAAGCCAGCTTTCGGATAACCTTTTCTAATTTTGCCAATGCTGCAACTTTTGTCTGATCTTCGAGCCAGGTGCGTGATTTGATGCGTTGCTGATAGGCTGTAATAAGATTATCTACCATTTTGTTGACACGATCTTTTGCCTCCGGACTAAAATACTTTTTCACATACAACTCACCTATCAACTCACCCATAGTACCATTCATGGTTCCTAATACACGCTTCCAGCGTGGACGCATTTCTTTAGCACCACTCAATACGCCCTGATAAAATTCAAAATCTGTTTTAACAAAGTCTGAGCTTAATGTACTTGCACGGCTGTTAAGGATATCCCATTTAAGATAAAATTTTAAATCTTCCAATGGTAGTTTTTCCATTAACTCATTGAACCGTTTAAAAAATTCTGGTTGTCCAACAATGATTTCATTTTCTTTTACACCAAACGAGCCAAAGTATTTCTCCATAGAAAATGCAGACATTTCTTTATTAAAATCTTCGGTAACCATCTTATTGTAATTTCTTTCGGGATCGCGCAAATCAACACGAGAGCGTGATATTCTTGCCAACTCAGTTTCTAAACTCATCAGGTTGGTAACGGCATTTCCTTCCGGCTGAATGCTCATCAACAGAAACATATTTTTAATATGCGATAAATATTTCGTTCTGATTTCTACTGACTCTTTATCATCTTTCAGATAATAATCTCTGTCGGGTAATCCAAGCCCACCCTGATAGAGTGTGATAATTATCTGATCACTTTTCTTATCATCTTGTCCTACATAAAAATTAAAAAAACTGTTTATACCAATGGTATGCAGATAAGCTACCAGTGCAGGCAGTTGATTTTTATCTGTTACCTTATCAACTTTTTCGAAAATCGGAACAATGGGTAAGAAGCCTGATTCTTCTATTAGTGCAGTATCCATAGCAGACAAAAAGAAATCACGTATCTTCTGTGCAGAGCTACCTTCGACAGCGTTTTTGTTTTTTGCTGTCTCTTCAAGAATGGTAAGCACTCTGTGACGTGTAATATCATCCAGCACATTGAAAGAGCCCCATCGGGTTTCTGAGGCAGGAAGTGGGTTCTTTTTTAGCCAGTTGCCGTTTACATATTGGTAAAAATCATCTCCGGGATTTACACTCTTGTCGAAGTTGGATAAATCAATAGCCTTTGGCGCTTTAGCGGCTGTTAGTGCAACAGTTTGCTGTGGTTCTTTTTTCTTAAATGCAAAAATTGCTGCAAGAGAAACTGCACAGCAGGCAAGAATAAATATTTGTTTCATTAGTATAATAAATTAAGTAACGGATTTTAAAAATTTAACTTTGTTTGAAAAGGTAATTTTCTTTGGTGTTATTTTTTCAACGCTGTGAAATATTGAAAGAAGTAAGGTATTGTTTCTATGCCTTTATAGAAGTTAAACAAACCATACTTTTCATTGGGAGAGTGCAGGTTATCGCTGTCTAACCCAAAGCCAAACAACACCGTTTTCAGACCTAACTCCTTTTCAAACAGTGCAACAATCGGAATACTTCCGCCACCTCTGGTGGCTATCGGTTTCTTACCAAAAGTTTTTTCCATTGCCATACTGGCTGCTTTAAATGGAACACTATCTGTAGGAGTTAAAACAGGTTCGCCACCGTGATGGGCAGAAACTTTTACTTTGACAAAAGGTGGTGCAATGGATAGAAAATGCTTTTCGAAAAGCTTGGAAATATTGTCTGAGCTTTGATTCGGTACCAGACGCATGGAGATTTTTGCAAATGCTTTTGAGGGTAATACAGTTTTAGCACCTTCACCGGTGTAGCCTCCCCAAATACCATTTACCTCAAGTGTTGGTCTGATACTGGTTCGCTCAATGGAAGTATATCCTTTCTCGCCCCATACCTCATTAATGCCCAAATCTTTCATATATTCTTTTTCGTCAAAAGGTATTTTAGCCAAATCTCCTCTGTCAGCATCACTCACCGTCAACACATCATCGTAAAACCCTTTTACAGTGATATGATTATTTTCATCATGTAACGATGCAATCATCTGACAAAGTATTGTTGCAGGATTTGCAACAGCACCCCCATAAACACCACTGTGAAGGTCGCGGTTAGGTCCTGTAACTTCAACTTCCATATAGGCCAGACCGCGCAATCCAACATCAATAGAGGGTGTGTCGTTGGCAATCATCGAAGTATCTGAAATCAATACTACATCTGCTTTAAGTCTTTCTTTATTGGCTTTAACAAAAATGCCAAGGTTTGATGAGCCTACTTCTTCTTCGCCTTCAATCATAAACTTAACATTGCAGGGCAGTGATGACGTTTTCATCATGCTTTCAAATGCTTTTACATGCATGTACATCTGGCCTTTATCGTCACATGAGCCACGTGCAAAGATGGCTCCCTCGGGATGAAGGTCTGTCTTTTTAATTACCGGTTCAAACGGTGGTGATTGCCATAAATCCAATGGATCGGGTGGTTGAACATCGTAGTGCCCATACACCAAAACTGTTGGCAGTTTAACGTCCATTATTTTTTCTCCATAAACAATAGGATGCCCACCTGTTTGACAAATTTCTACTTTGTCGGCACCTGCATTTTCAAGGCTTGCCTTGACAAACTCTGCTGTACGAACCATATCGGCTTTATGTTTAGAATCTGCACTTACAGAGGGAATCCTAAGTAATTCCAGCAATTCACTGAGAAAACGATCTTTATTCTGTTCTGAATATTGTTTTGCTTTTTCCATTTATAATTATTATTAATGATTAAAAATTATGCACTCATTACCTGTGCATCTTTATGAATTTTCTTTACCAATCCTTGCAGTACTTTTCCGGGTCCGGCCTCGATAAAATCAGTAGCACCATCATTCACCATTTGAATAACTGTTTGCGTCCACCGAACGGGTGCTGTAAGTTGCGAAATAAGATTTTGCCTGATTTGTTGCGGGTCTGTTGAAGGCAATGCATTTACATTTTGATAGACAGGGCAAACCGGTACTGCAAATGTTGTGTTAGCAATGGCATTGGCTAACCTCTCACGGGCAGGCTCCATCAACGGAGAGTGAAATGCTCCACCTACAGGAAGCAGTAATGCACGTCTTGCACCTGCAGCAGTGAGTTGTTCGCATGCAGTTTTTACACCTTCAATAGTTCCGGAAATAACCAATTGACCGGGACAGTTATAATTGGCACAAACAACAACATCATTAACTCCAGCACATATTGTCTCCACTTTTTCGTCTTCCAGACCAAGAATAGCTGCCATAGTTGAAGGCTTTAATTCACATGCTGCTTGCATGGCAAGTGCACGTTCCATCACTAATTTCAGTCCATCTTCAAAGCTCAGACATTTATTAGCTACCAATGCTGAAAATTCGCCTAACGAATGTCCTGCAACCATGTCAGGATGAAAATTTTCTCCGAGCGAAGCAATGACTGCACAGGAATGAATAAAAATTGCCGGTTGTGTAACCTTGGTTTGTTTCAGCGCTTCATCGGTACCACCAAACATAATCTCTGTAATAGCAAATCCTGTAATGCTGTTAGCTTTCTCAAAAATTCTTTTGGCGGCATCAGACTGTTCAAACAAATCTTTTCCCATTCCGGAAAATTGTGATCCTTGTCCGGGGAAAATATATGCACGTTTTAAACTCATAAATTATTTAGTCAGTTATTTCAGTTGATTTTGATTAATGGTGAAAATCTTTTGCCAAAGCTAAGTAAAACAAAATAAAACAAGTTGTCTAATTCTGAAAATATGGTGTAAACACTATGTTAAATTCATCAGTCGGGTTAACCGGCTTACCTGTTGCCTTACTCACAAAGACAAGTGTTACCGATGCAGTATTGAGTAGCTCTCCCTTTTCATTAAACGTTTCATAGTCAAAAACAATTCGTACAGAAGGCTTTTTTCTGATGGTAGTTTTTATCGTCAGTAAGTCATCATAAAATGCCGGTTTTTTATATTGAACAGAAAAATCAGATACCGGTAAAATGATTCCCTTATCTTCGAGCAATTTGTAAGGCAAACCAAGACTGCGCAGCATTTCTACTCTTGCCACTTCAAAATAAACAGCATAGTTTCCATAATAAACATATCCCATTCTGTCGGCTTCGGCATATCTGACTCTAACCTGATGTTCAAACTCAATCATTAAATTTCGATAATATTAAATGCAAATTAAAAGAAAATGATGCTATGAAAATTTAAGTCAGTATTTCTAGATTAAAAATTTCTATATTTGAAAGTTCAATTATGTCAGCGTAATTTTTTATTTATGAATTCATTTTTATATCATCTAAAATCAAAACAACTTCAATCATATAATTTAAAACTTTTAAGTCTGTTGCTGGGTATATTTTCCTTTAATACCGGCTTGTCGGCTATGACATCAATAGCTGATACTTTTCATGTCGAAAAATACATTATCAGCATTGACACAATAGACTTTACAGGCAAACAGATTAAGGCTAAAACACAGTTGCAAATTATTGCAAGGCAAAATAACCTGAGTACAATTGAATTGGATTTATTTCAACTAAACGTAGATTCTGTTTATGATACTTCAGGCAATCTGTCATATTCTTATCAAAACGATAAAGTAAATATTAGTCTGCCTTTTGTTTTAAACATGAATGACACAATAAATTTCACGGTCGTTTATCATGGTAGTCCAAAAAAAGATGCATCAGGATTTGGTGGGTTTTATTTTTTCCCGAACATGGCATTCAATCTCGGTGTAGGTTTCACTGCCGACCCGCACAACCTTGGTAAAGTGTGGTTTCCTTGTCTTGATGTTTTTGATGATAAAAGTAAATATGAATTTTATATAACTACCCCACTATCACAAAAGGCTTACTGCAATGGTTTCTTAAATGATTCATTAGCTAACGCAAACAACACCATCACATGGCATTGGATAATGAACGATTATATTCCAACTTATTTAGCTTGTATGGCTACCGGGCCCTATACTTCATGGGAGAGGACACTTCATGGCATTCCTGTTGAAATTGCAGCGCTGCCAACAGATACTGCGGCAGTGTCAGCCACGTTTGTTAACCTGCCTGCAGCAATAAATTTGTTTACACAGTATTATGGGAGTTATCCTTTCAATAAAATAGGATATACATTGGTGAATTTTACCGGTGGTGCCATGGAACATGCCACTAACATTGCCATTGGCAAGGCTTTTATTAATGGCACACTTGGTTATGAAACATTGTGGGCACATGAGTTATCGCACATGTGGTGGGGCGATAAGGTGACCTGTAAAACTGCTGAAGACATGTGGCTAAACGAAGGCTGGGCATCTTTCAATGAAGCGTTGTTTACAGAAGCAATTTATGGACCAACAGCGTATAAAGACTGGATTAGGACAAATCACAGAAAAGTATTGCAACTGGCACATATTACCGATGGTGGATATCTTGCATTGAATAACGTTCCGACCTCGGTTACCTATGGAAATACAGCATATCAAAAAGGTGCCGATATTGTTCATACTTTAAGAAATTATGCAGGCGATTCATTATTTAAAGTTGGAGCGCAACATTATTTAGACACTTTTGCTTATAGCAATGCATCGAGTATTGACATGGAACATGCATTTACTTCTTCCACAGGAACAGACTATTCACGTTTTTTTACAGATTGGGTTTACACTCCGGGATTTCCACATTTTTCTATTGACTCTGCAATATATGTTCCCGGAGGATTGGATCATTACTTTGTTTACACCCGTCAGCGTAATAAAGGCAGCAATGGACACATTTATTCCATGCCCGTAGATATTACCTTTAGTGATGGCATTACTGACACTACTGTGAGCATACAAATTGACTCTGCCACACAAATGTTTCATATTCCATTGCTGATGGCAAATGCAACATGGATAGCATTAGACAGAGGTGAAAAAATCAGCGATGCAATATCGGATTACGAGAAAATAATTACAACTACGGGTTTACAGATTATGAAAGAAACAAATACAACATTAAATGTACAATCTGTTGGAGCATCACCATCAACAGTAAGAATAGAACATCATTGGGTACAGCCCGATGGATTTAAAGGCAGCAACCCCGGAATACGATTAAGTGATTATCATTATTGGCAAGCTGAAGGTATTTTCAATCCAGGATTTGTGAGTAAAATTTCGTTTCAGTATGATGGCTCAACCAATGGGCTAACCGGATATATTGACAACACTTTGATTACCGGCCGTGAAGACAGTCTGGTATTATTGTATCGCGAAAACACTGCTGGCGACTGGCAAATCATTTCTGCTTCTCAAAGTATGGGCTCACCATTGGATAAAAGAGGTTCTTTTTCTGTTGACACTTTGAAGAAGGGAGAATATGTACTTGGTTACAGAGATTTTACTGTGAATAATGAACAGTTAAACAACATGCAGAATTTCAATTTAAACATAGTTCCCAATCCGGCCAAAAATCACATCACCTTAACACTAAATTTGGAACCGGGTGATAGCGGCATAGCCCAAATTATAGATATCAAAGGAAGAGAAGTTGACCGCATAAAAGTACAATCAGGGCAAAGTGAATATGTGATCCAAACAAGCAAATGGAAAAACGGAGAATATTTCATTCACCTGAAAACCGATAAGTCGTTGATTGCTAATGGCAGATTTATTATTCAAAAATAGCTTTCGTGGCTCAATTTTATATTAAAGTTAATTACATTTGCAACAAATAAAAATTCAAATTAAAATCAAATTATCATGAGAAAAACATTACTCACATTAATTGCTGCTGTAGGCTCGTTATTTACGCAAGCACAGTGGATTAGTCAAAATGTACCCATGACGTATGACGGCTACATGTTCGATATGGAAACTGTAGATGCCAATACGTGCTGGGGCGCATTGTGGAATGGTGTAGCTACCAGCCAATATACTTCAGATTTTGCCAAAACAATAGATGGTGGAAACACATGGACCACAGGAACTATTCCTGTAGCCTCCGGATGGGTTATCTCTAACATTTGGCCTTTAAATGCTGACACTTGTTTTGTAATGATGTGCAACATCAATGCAGGCGGTGGAATGATTTACAAAACGGTTGATGGTGGAACAACATGGACACAAAATTCAACAGCAGGGATGTATTCACAAGGCACTTCTTTTGGAAATGTGATTTACTTTTCTGATTCTCAAAATGGATTTACCATGGGCGACCCTATAGGTGCAGGAGCTAACAAACGTTACGAACTTTATACAACCAACGATGGTGGTGCAAATTGGACAGCAGTTCCGGTTGCCAATATTCCTGCTTTAACAAATGCAGGTGAATATGGAATCACCAACCTGTTTTCAGCAGTAGGAAGCAACATTTGGTTTGCTACCACTTATGGCGATGTATTACATTCATCAGACAATGGCTTAACATGGACAAAATCTGCAACAGGCCTTCCTCCTTACACTGCAAATGGAAATCGTCAGGATATTACAGACATTGCTTTCAGTGATGCCAACAACGGCATGGTTGTACAGGTAAATGCTACAACTTATATTGTAAAACAAACTACTGATGGTGGTGCTACATGGAATACAGTAACAACAACAGGTAATTTCTACCCAACAGAAGTTGAAGCCGTTCCCGGAACATCATTCTATGTTAGCGGTGGTTCAAATGCTACTTATGGCTTTGGTTCATCATTCAGTACAGACAATGGTCTGACATGGATGCCACTTGACACAAACTTCTCACACACAACTTTTGATTTTATTGATGCATCAACAGGTTATGGTGCTGAATACATTGCAGCAGGAAGTCCAGGTGGAGCATGGAAGTTTTCCGGAACACTAAGCAACAATCCTTTAAATGATGATTGTGCCGGTGCAACCAACATCAATGCCCAATTCGGTCAGGCTCCTGGTACATTAACTTCATCAGGACCTTATGACAATACCAATGCTACAACAGGACCTCAAGACCCAACAACAGGCTTTGCATGTTTTGGCGAACCTGACGGAAACGGTACAGCGCCTACATTAGATAATACATTGTGGTTTACTTTCACAGGTGACGGCAACACTTATTTTATTGAAGCACCAAATACTTGTGCTGGTGTAACCGATCCAATTGATGATGGCGATACACAAATTGCAATTTACACAGGCACATGTGGTAATCTTACTCCTGTTGCTTGTAATGAAGATGGTCCGAATGCCACAACGACTTATTATCCTGCAGGTTTAACTTTAACCACTACTCCAGGTACAGTTTACTATATGATTGTTGATGGATTTAATTTTCAGGGTACACTTTCAAACGGACAATTCTGTGTTCAGGTGACTAATCAATCAATAATTGCATGTGGAGACACTACAATTTCATCAGGTTTAACTGTTTTGAATAAGCCTGTAATTTGCTACGACAGCACTTTAACAATTGCTGTTTCCGGAATTAAAGCACCTACAGTTGGTACAACTAAAGGATTCAGTCTGCTAATTTCAACTGTTGACATCAGTGGCAACAATGACCCATTGTCATTAGGATCAACAATTATTGTTGGTGGAACAGGGACTATTGCTGTTGGAAGCAGTGGTACATTCCAAACAAATTTAGTTAACACCACAACTGGTAATCCTTTTGGTGCTGGTGTATATTACATTACACCTTTAGTTTATGG
>DKKR01000066.1:13560-30620 GCA_002455375.1 Bacteroidetes bacterium UBA6661 | reverse complement strand
GCCATATAACGGCACAGCCGTAGCATCTGTTGGCGATATTGCTGCGGGCAAAAGAGGCAACCTCACCATGCAGCCCGTGATGAACAACCACAAGACCATGACCTCTTGTTATGGCGGAGTGTGGACAAGTTACAGCACACTGAACTTAAACAATGTGCGCATGGACAGTATGTATATAGGCGCAACAGTGAACCGTTGTAAAGACTATCTGAGCGCTACCATTGCCTGGAATGAAATAAAAGCCACCCGTGCAGGTATTGTTTGCAACAACAATGCCGGTGCAGCCAAGATGGCTTTAAACAACAACACCATTCATGTTGATGGCACTGGACTGAATGTGGCTTCGGGCATCATCATCAACGAAATCAATAAAAACGGACTAGGCAATTATAGCATTGATAACAATTACCTGTATCTTTACAATGTGCGTTACGGCATACGCATGCAAAATGTTTACAAACCGTTGGTAGCACATAACTACATAGAGCAAAACAACAGCAGCAGTAACCTTTACAGCGAAGGCATAACATCAAACAATTGCGACAGCACACAGATACGTTGCAATGGTGTGCGCAACCTGAATGTTGCCAACACAGCAACAAAAGGTATTGTTTACAGCATTAGTAGTAATGCAAGCATCAGTTGCAACAGCATTGACAGCACAGCCACAGGAATATTTTTTGGCGGCAACTGCATGGGCGCACAACTCAAAGGCAACACCCTGCGCAATAATTTATTGGGACTGTACATTAACAATGTTGGGTTAATTGGTGTGCAACCAAACAACGGAAATAAATTTATTGATTACCGCGATACGGTTGGTGCTTATAATGCAAATTTATCTTTCTTGGGGTTACCAAGTTCTCAATTTAATGTAAGAACAACCGATGTCATGGGAAATATCTATTATCCCGTATTGGCGCAACAAAACTTAGGTTGGTTTCAGGCAAATATGCCGAACAATCCTTATACTTGCGGTTCAACTTGTTACGATATGCTTGAAGGAGTGGATAATGAAACGCTGTACCGCATTGTTGCAGGCGATAGCATAATAACTGAGGAATTTATCCCCGAAAGCCAGAGTATGGCAAGGCAGTATTTGTTTCAGGTATTGGCAAACAACGACAGCTTGTTGGCAAGCGACACTTTGTTTCAGAATTTTTATAATGAAATGCTTGTAGAAGCCGAAGGGCAGTTGTTGGAAGTGGAAAGAAGGTTTGAAACCTACGGTAAAATGGATAGCACCTTTGCACCCATGTTGCATAACGTTGATTCACTATTAAAAGAATTTAATAGTTCTGTAGAAGATTTTGAAGCGATGCGAGATTCCATTGAACAATCAGGCACCAATGCTGACTCTTTATTAGAGCAATGGATTATTCAAATAGAAAATTTAGAAACAACAAGACAGAATATAATATTACAGTATAATGCTGTTGTATCGGGCGAAATGTACGAAGGGGAATTGGCAAACAATACTATTCAGCCCGATGAAGTACCCGAATACAACAGCGCAAGACTAAATGAAATTTTTATCGATTTAGAGGAAACCGATTACAGTACTATTGAGGAGTTTTATTCGGAGTTGTTGGAAATAGCTAATCAGTGTCCTTATTACGGTGGCGAGGCTGTATATCGTGCAAGAGCAATTTTGGAATTGTATAATGATAGTCTAATTTATAATGATGATGCTATTTGTTTGCAGTACGGAATTTACAAACAGGGTGTGATTGCAGATGAAAATAAAAACTCTGTTATTATTGTTAAGCCCAACCCTGCAAATGAATATGTTTTTGTAAAAATTATTTGTAATTCTGATGAAAAGTTTAATATTCAAATTGTTGACGCTTATGGGCGTATTGTTTGCAAAGAAAATTTGAGTTGTAACAAGGAAAATAAAATCATTACAAGAGAATTAAGTCAGGGAGTTTACACCTTGCTTGTTAAAACAACAAAAGGAAATAAAACATATAAGATTGCCATTGTCAGGTAATGAAAAAGTTATTCATTATTTTGAGTTGCGTGTTCTTTCCTTCAATATTAAATGCACAGGGAAGGACACACAATTTTTTAATCGGATATACCACGTTTATTGATTCATTTACAACTTCACCCAAAGGAAGGTTGTTATTTGACAGCACATCAGTAAATGTAATTGGAGAGGCAAGAAAAATGCCTTTTCGCGCAACACAAGCTAATATAAGTGATGAAAATGGAAATTTGCAAATAGTTAGTAATGGTTGCTGGATAGCCGATGCCACAGGTGATACCATGCTTAATGGCAGCGGCTTAAACCCAAACTCTTTTACTACTGATTGGTGTAATTCATATTCCGGTATTCCCTTATCACATGGCAATATTATTCTGCCTTATCCGAACAATCCCGATAAATATATTTTGTTTCATCAAACGGGAAATTATAATGCTAATCTAGCCTCAACAGAATTATATTACTCTAAAATTGATTTGTCGCTCAATGGTGGCTTAGGTGCAGTAACAGCAAAAAACCAAGTTATATTGACTGATGTTTTGTCATGGGGATTGGCAGCATGCAAGCACGCCAACGGAAGGGATTGGTGGATTTTTGTATTAAGAGATAATGCAAGCACCATTATTCATAAATTTTTATTGGATTCATCAGGCATTACCTACATGGGTACTCAAAATTTAGGATTTCCCGCACCTTTTGTAGGAAATTCGGGACAGCCTACATTTTCACCTGATGGAACTAAATTCTCATATACATCAGGAACAGGTAATCCCCCTCCTTTCCATGATATAAGACTTTTTGATTTTGACAGGTGTAGTGGTAATTTTTCAGGATTAGAGTACATCGCTTTAAATGATAGTTCCGCAGGGTTTAGCTTGGCTTTTTCGTCTGATTCTAAATATTTATATCATTCCTCCTTTCAGAGGGTTTATCAGTTTAATACCGATACATCTGATATAGCTGCAAGCAAAACCATTGTAGCCGTAAATGACGGCTACTATTCACCCATACCACCCTTTCAAACAGATTTTTGGTACATGTATCTTGCTGCTAATGGTAAGATTTATATTTCATCGGGTAGTAGTGTCGTAGATTTTCATTACATTAATTATCCCGACAGTGCCGGCATGGCATGTGATGTTCGTTTACATGATTTGCATTTGCCATGCTTTGCATCAAGGTCAAATGTTTATCACCCTAATTATTATTTGGGCTGCGATACCACACAAACCACCTGCCCGTGTTTAACAACCGGCATAAATGAAATTAATCAGCATGATTTTAAGTTTTCAATTTCCCCCAACCCTACCAATGGCAATTTTAAAATCATGTACTTGTTACCACAGAATAGCAAGGGAACTTTTGAAGTGTTTGATATAACAGGAAAAAAAGTTTTTAACTACAACCTGCCACAATGGAGTACGTTACAAAATTTTGATTTGAGTTTTTTGGCTAATGGGGTTTATCATTGCAGCATCACCAGCAACAACCAGCGTGTNNAATTCTGAAAGAAATCTAACATAACCTAACCCAAGCACCAACAACAAAAACCTACTCATCCATAAATTTTTCCATTGCATTGAGGCTGACACCCGTATAGGAGAAGCCACCATCGTGAAAGAGGTTTTGCATGGTTACCTTGCGTGTGAAATCCGAAAACATCATAACCGTGTAGTTTGCACATTCATCGGCAGAGGCATTGCCAAGTGGCGACATCACATCGGCATAGTTATAGAAGGCATTGAACCCTTTAATACCACTGCCTGCAGTTGTTGCAGTCGGTGACTGAGAAATGGTGTTTACTCTGACTTTTTTTGCCATGCCATAATGATAACCAAAGCTGCGTGTTATGCTTTCTAAAAGTGATTTTGCATCGCCCATATCATTATAGTGCGGGAAAACACGTTGTGCTGCAATATAGGTAAGTGCCACTACACTACTCCACTCGTTTAGGGCATCGAGTTTCATGGCTGTCTGCAATGTTTTGTGCAGGCTTAAGGCAGAAACATCCAATGTCTTATGAAAAAAATCGTAATCGAGTGCTGTGTAATGTTTGCCTTTACGGACATTGGGCGACATGCCGATGCTGTGTAAAACAAAATCTAATTTGCCACCTAAAATTTCCATTGATTTGGTAAACAGGTTTTCGAGGTCTTCAATAGAAGTGGCATCTGCAGGGATAACTTGTGCATTGCACTCAGCAGCGAGTTTGTTTATTTCGCCCATACGCATTGCAACAGGAGC
Source organism: Bacteroidetes bacterium UBA6661 (assembly GCA_002455375.1). Taxonomy (GTDB): domain Bacteria; phylum Bacteroidota; class Bacteroidia; order AKYH767-A; family OLB10; genus OLB10. Next base: position 26,386 of record DKKR01000066.1, on the reverse strand, counting down.
GTTTGTTAATGTAAACATTGCTCCTTCCTGATGTGCACGTTGTGCCGTTTTCCATGCAATAGAATTTTCGTCTAATGCTCCAAAAATGATTCCCCGTTTTCCTTTTAACAAATTGTACATAAGTATTGTTGTTTTGCGGCTAAAGTAATAGAAATTGATGAAACAACATTAATCTGTGCCACCAGCAATGCGTTTATTCAGTGGCGAGGCACTATCGTCAATGGCAGGCAACTGTCCACTAAAGTGCACAACGGCAGAAGTATCTGTTAGCGCTTGCAGAAAAAGAACTAATTTTTTCTTTTCGTCCTTAGTAAGTTTTAATTTATCTTCGGGCAAGGTTTGATCAGGAACATGAATGCCCAGGCCTGCCCCACCGCCTTTGTTATAAAAATCAACTACTTCTTCAAGTGTTTTATAAACTCCGTTGTGCATGTAGGGTGCTGTCACAGCAATGTTTCTGACAGTAGTTGTTTTGAATGCATATTTAAGCTCGTCATTCTTAAAAACATTGTAGCGTCCAAGGTCGCCATCTAATTTATAAGGACGCTTGTTTGATGATGGAACACCAATAATATCAAACTCACTTTCTCTGTACTGTGGTGGTGTAGTTCCGTTAAAGAGTCCTGCAAAATGGCAGTGTCCGCATTTGGCTTTGCCCATAAAAATATTGTACCCATCAATGACAGGTTGTGCCACTGTGCCTTCACCACGCATGGCTTTATCGAAAGGCGAATCGAACGACAGTTGTGTGCGCTGAAATTCTGCCAAGGCTTTTAGAATACCTTCTTCGCTGATGGCAGTATCTTTTGTACCTGCAAATGCCTGACTGAATATTTTTTTGTAGGCTGAAGACTGATTGAGTTTGGCTACTACAACTTTAAAATCGCCATGCATCTCTCGTTCATTCTGAACAACAGTTTTTGCCTGATCTTCAAGAACCAATACACTGGCATCCATAAACAGATTGCGCTGCAATGCAGCATTTAGAATGGTGGGTGTGTTGCGTGGCAACGTGTCGTTCTTTAAAAAACCATAGGACTTAGGTAAGCCATCTGTATAAGCCATATTGGGTTTATGACACGAAGCACATGACACAGAATTGTTGACAGAAAGAATGGGGTCGAAAAATAAAAGCTTGCCGAGATAAGGTAACATATCTCCATTGATGCTGCGTTGCAGTTTAGTAAAGAAATAGGTGTTGTATGCTTCTTTTTCAAACAAGGTTGCTGCATCAAGATTTAAGGCTCTGATATTTTGAGGATCGAATTTTAAAATGCTTTTTCTGGCATTGATGAGTGATTGGTTTACCTTCACAACATAGTTGCGATAGAAAGTAAAATAGTCGAACTCAGCACCCTGGTTTACTTTTATTTGCTGACGGTCGAGAAATGCTACGGCAGAGTCAATGCTGCTGTTGACCATTGAGAAATCGGCATTGCGATAAGAGATATTTAAAATATTGCTGATAGAAAGCAGTGCAGCTTTTGTTTCAGAAATTCCGGTTTTTATAACCTGACAGTCGAAATTATTAATGCCAAGTGTGTAAATTTTTACAAGTCGCAGTTGCATAATTTCAAACAACTGATAGTCGTAGGGATGCAAGGTTTTGAACGACAGTGACAATTTTGCTGCAAGTCCGAGTGTGTGATTGACTTCATCGAGCAATCGCCTTTTGTTTAAAGGCTTTTCGGTAATAATTTCTTCAATTACCTGTAAGCCATGTGGCGGGCGTACATACTTGCTTTGCGGTTCTTCTTCAACCATGGCTATTGGCGGGCCGTTAAGGTCGCGTTCTGTATAGGCAAAATAATACCCTGTGAAGCCTTCGAGTTTTTTATAGGAAATACGACAGGCTTTAAATTGCTCAACCAACTGATGTGAGTTTGCTTTTTCGCTGCCTGCAAGAGCTTTGAGTTTTTCAAGTTCGTTAGTGAAATCAAGAGCAGATTTTGAGAGGTAAGCCTCTAGTTTCTGTTGCTGATATTCATTTTCATTTACTGTTATAAACGACCACTGCAGCAATGCTACTATAATGAGAATTACTGATGCGGTTACCCATGTACTTTTCTTAAATCGCATCTTTCAAAAATGACAAATAACTATATATGTACTACGCTGAGATGAAATAATTATTAACGCAATAATGATTATATTTCATCAATGTACAAATGACTTATGTCAATAATATTTATTTTATGAAGTCAGGTATCACAAAAAATGTAATCAAAAATCATACATTTTAAAAACAGTACAAACTATAATTTATTAGCACAATAACTGTTACTTTCGCGCTTCAATCAGAAAAATAGGTGAATTATTTATCGGTAGAAGATATCAGCAAGAGCTTTGGTGACAGAGTATTGTTCAACAACATATCGTTCGGCATTGCCAAAGGGCAGAAACTGGCATTGGTAGCAAGAAATGGTACGGGCAAAACATCATTACTCAGAATTTTAGCCGGACTTGATGTCCCTGATGAAGGTACTGTTACTTTCAGAAATCAATTGAAGGTGAGTTATCTTACACAGGAAAATACATTGCCGCAGTTGGCTACAGTTGCAGATTGTCTGACAGCGAACACACACATTTCTGATGCATTGCTGAATGAAAAACCGCACTATGAATTAACTGAGGAGGAGCAATCACATTTGGGTAAGATAAAGTCTGTTGCCGGAAAGTTGGGTGTTCCGTTTTTGCATCAGAAGGTGAACGAACTTTCCGGTGGGCAGCAAAAAAGATTGGCATTATCCAAAGTGTTGATTGATGAGGCCGACTTTATAATTATGGATGAGCCTACCAACCACTTGGACTTAGACATGATTGAATGGCTTGAATCGTTTTTAGCATCAACAAACATAACGATGTTGCTGGTTACACACGACCGTTATTTTTTAGATGAAATATGCGATGAAATTCTGGAACTTGAAGACGGAAAACTATACAGACATAAAGGAAACTACAGCTATTATTTAGAGAAGAAAGCTGAGCGTGATGAAATGGAGTCGGCCAATTTGCAGCGTTCAAAAAATCTTTACCGTACAGAATTGGACTGGATGCGTAAACAGCCTCGGGCACGCGGCACAAAATCTAAATCGCGGATAGATGCATTTCATGTACTTGAGGAAAAAACCAAAAAGAAAAATGAGCACGGTAATGTAGCTCTCGATATCAACATATCGAGAATTGGAAGTAAAATTCTTGAAATACACCGCATCAGCAAATCGTATGGCGACCTTAAACTGATTGACAACTTTGACTACTCGTTACGAAAAGGCGAAAAGATTGGAATTGTTGGCAGCAATGGTGCAGGTAAAAGTACATTGCTTAATATCATTATGGGAAAAGAGCCTTGCGATAAAGGTAAGATTGTGATGGGTGAAACCATTGTGCCCGGATATTTTGAGCAGCAATCGAAAAATATTTCTGACCAGAAGCGAGTTATTGAAGTGATTCGTGAAATTGCTGATTTTATTCCAATGAGCGGTGGGCGAAAAATTTCTGCATCGCAGTTGCTTGAGCGCTTTCTGTTTGACCCTTCCATGCATTTTCAGTATGTAGAAAAATTGAGTGGTGGAGAAAAAAGAAGACTGTATTTGCTTACTGTGCTGATGAAAAACCCTAATCTTCTGATATTAGATGAGCCAACGAACGATTTAGACATACAGACACTCTCTGTGCTTGAAGACTATTTAGCATCTTTTGAAGGATGTGTTTTAATTGTTACGCACGATCGTTTTTTTATGGACAGAGTTGCAGACCACATTTGGGCATTTGAAGGTGATGGAGAAATTAGTGTTCTGAATGGCAATTACTATGACTACAGGCAAAAGCTGAAGGAGCAAAAAAGAGAGCAGAAAAAAGAAGCAACAGTAGTGAGAGGCAAACCCGAAGAAGCAGCATCGAACAAAAAGCGTAAACTGTCATTCAAAGAAAAACAGGAATACGAGAAGTTAGAGAGTGAAATTTTGCTGCTTGAAGAAGAAAAGACCATGCTGGAACAACAGTTAGGAGAATCAGACCTTACACATGAAAAGTTAATGGAAGTGAGCAACAGATTTCAGCATGTGATTCATGAAATTGATGCAAAGACCGTGCGCTGGATGGAACTTGCAGAGCTTAACTGACCAATCATGAGCAAGATCTTGCCAGGATAAATCCATGCTGATAGCCTTTGTAATGATTGCAGATAATATAGTTTTTTATTTTTTTCTCTGTCTTACATAAATAGAAATGGTCGGGCAATATACCTGAGTTTGTTGCAGCATGACCAATGAGCCAAAGTGCAAGTGCAGCCACTGTTGGAAATTCACCGAAAAAATGTTTGTATCTGATGACTGTTGATTGATTAAATATATTTTCAACAGCATGATGCAATGTTTCATTTCTACTATCGCCATTGTGACCTGACAACAACATTGTTTCTGAAAAATTTACATTATGCTTACTGCAAAATTGTTTTATTCCCGATTGAACAGCATCTACATCAGTACTGTGCATAGTGCTGACGTCAACAATTTCAAATAAGGCATTTTGCGGTTGATTACTTACACAAAACACAGCGCAACCTTCACCGGCAATGCTTCCCTCAGTTTTTGTTTCATACAAACCGTTGACAGGAATTTCTTTCTTATACCATCCCCCCAGGCGTTCTATATTGTAATTATAGTCCGATATTTCATCAATGCCACCAAGCAGTAAAGATGTATTTTTACTTTCGTCTAAATACATCAAGGCATCGAGCAAAGCATTTTCAAAAGCATTGCCACGGTGAACATGCGTTATGTTGTAGCCATGACATTGAAGATTCATTCCAATAGTTGAAGCAATGGCATTGGGTGTGCTCTGCACAAAATTTGTTGGTGTTAAAGTGCCTTCATCATATTGCACAATCTGATTCAGAAAACGAATACAGTCTTCCATGCCACCATTTGCAGTGCCTATAACAATTCCATTTACAGGATTGCTCTCTAAATTGAGTTTGCTCACAGCACCACAGGTCATTCTGACGGCCTTTCCCATTCTTCGCAGAACGGCAGGTGCAATCATGCTGTAAACAGGCTCACGTGCCATAAGTTTTTCTGTCTGCAGGCCATGTTCAGAAAGATCAGTTTCGCCAAAAGTATTTCTGGCACTGATGCATGCTGAAGATTTAACGTAAACACCCATAATTTTGAAAAGGCAAGATTAAGAAATTTGACTTCACAGGAAATAACTTATGCTGTCAAATTATTTAATTAACAATTTTGTCGTTATAAGCTTCCTTAATCTTTCATAATCAGCAGCTGCCTATATGCAACGAAACTGTATTTTTGGCAGTCTTAATTTCAGCATTGCTGCTTTAAATTATTATGTATTCACTTTTCAAAAAAGAGATAAACAGTTTTCTTAATTCGCTTATAGGATATATATCTGTAGCAGTATTTTTAATTGTGATTGGATTATTTCTTTGGGTGTTTCCGGGCAACGACCTCAATATTGCAGAGAGCGGCTATGCTGCCGTAGATAGTTTATTCAACATTACACCATGGGTTTATATGTTTTTGATTCCTGCCATAACCATGCGCATGTTTTCAGAAGAAAAACGTACTGGAACCTTAGAGATATTGCTTACCAAACCGTTAACAGAATTTCAGATTGTATTGGCAAAATATTTATCAGGATTGGTATTGGTGATATTTTCATTGTTACCAACATTGGTTTATGTGATTACAGTTTATCAATATGCCGCACCTGTTGGCAATATAGATTTGGGAGGTATTGCAGGTAGTTATATAGGTTTGTTTTTTCTGGCTTCAGGATTTGTTGCCATTGGTGTCTTCGCATCTTCATTAGCGGATAATCAATTGGTGGCATTTATCATAGCTATGTTTTTATGTCTGTTATGCTATACCGGCTTTCAGTCTGTTGCAACCATACTTGCCACAGGTGTTGTTGCAAACCTGATTGATCAGCTTGGTATTGTGGCACATTACAATTCTATGAGCAGAGGTGTTATTGACTCGCGTGATGTAATTTATTTTATCAGCCTTACAGCATTATTTTTAGTGTTTACCCGTTTGAAACTTGAAAGCAGGAAATGGTGATATGAAGAAGAAGATACGCAGTGCCAACCTATATCAGTTTTTGCTTTTACTCTTAGTAATTGTAGGTCTCAATACATTAGGCAAATTTTTATTCTGGCGCTTTGACCTTACTTCTGAAAAACGCTTTACCCTTTCATCTACAACCAAAGAAAAGTTAAAAAACCTCCAAGATGTTGTTTATATTAAAGTTTATCTGACAGGTGACTTACCTGCAGGTTTTCAGAGGCTAAGTTCTGCAACACGCGACATGTTGATGGAAATGAAAAGTTATGCAGGTCAAAATCTAGAGTTTGATTTTATTGATCCATCGGCATTGGCTGACAGTAAACAACGCAACGAACTTTATAATCAACTTGCAGACAAAGGACTTCAACCAACCAATATTTCTGAGCGAAATGCTGAAGGCACATCAGAAAGAATTTTGTTTCCTGGAGCCATACTTAACTATCTTTCAAAAGAGCAACCCTTGTTACTTTTAAAAGACAGAATGGGTGCATCAGCAGAAGAGATGGTGAATACTTCAATTCAGAATCTGGAATATGAAATTATCAATGCCATTTCTAAAATTTCTACCAGAAAACCTGCCACCATAGGCATATTGCATGGTCAGGGAGAGTTGGACAAACCTTATCTGGCTGACTTCTATAAATCTGTTTCTGCCTCCTACCCTACGCATTATGTGCAAATAAAAAATCAGCTCAATGCATTAAAGGATTATGATTGCTTAGTGATAGCAAAGCCTGACTCTGCATTTGATGAAAAAGATAAGTTTATAATTGATCAGTTTATTATGCGTGGCGGCAAGGTGCTTTGGTTACTTGATATGATGAGTGCTGATATGGATAGCTTGGCAAGAAAGAATGAATTTATCGCTATTCCAAAAGAGCTGAATCTTGATGATATGTTGTTTCGTTACGGTGTAAGGCTGAATAAAGACTTGGTGATGGATCTGCAGTCAGTACCCATTCCTATACTGACAGGATATGTGGGTAACCGTCCACAGAATTCGTTGTTGCCCTGGTTTTATTATCCATTAGTGACACCTACATCCAAACATCCGATTGTAAATAATCTAAATGCCATCCGCTTTGCATTTGCCGGCAGCATTGACACCATTGTTTCAGCGCACATTAATAAAACTATTTTATTGCAGAGTTCACGCTACTGTAAGACTGTTCAATCACCGGTAGTAGTAGATTTGAATATCCTCAGAAAAGAGCCCGATGAAAAGGAATATCGCAACCCACCTGTCAATCTTGCCATTTTGCTTGAAGGTTCTTTCCGCTCTAACTTTGCAAACCGTATTCCATATCAGATTGCAACAGACAGTACTATCGGTTTTAAGGCAGAGGGGAAACCTACAAGCATGATTGTGATTTCTGATGGTGATGTTATCCGCAATGATTATAAACGTAGCAGCAATACGGTTTATCCACTTGGGCTGGATCGTTATACCGGTCAGTTTTATGGAAATAAAAATCTGCTGTTAAACTGCATTGATTATTTGTGCGATAATTCCGGATTGATGACTCTTAGAGCAAAAGAATTTAAGCTTCGCCTTTTAGATAAAACACGTTTTAATCCTGATAAAAAAATGCTGCAGATAGTAAATGTAGCATTACCTGTTCTTTTAATAATTCTTTTCGCAATGATTAAGTTATTGATGCGGAAAAAGAAATTTTCCTGATAGATTAATGAATAAAAACCGAATTTTACTTCTCATCGTTGTATTGTTACTTTCTGTAACAGGATATTATTATTTCAAAAACAGCGATAGTACAATCAAAAAAGAACTGCGCGATTTTGCAGTTGCAGATACTTCTTCTATTGACAAAATGTTTCTGGCTGATAAAAAGGGAAACAAAGCATTGCTGGAAAGAAAAGGCCCGGCACTTTGGACCATTAACGGTAAATATCCGGCCCGTCAGGATGCTATTAATTTCTTACTCAAAACAATAAAACAAATTGAAGTGCGCAGCCCCGTTGGGAAAGCTGCCCTACAAAACGTTTTGAAAGATTTGAGCAGCACAGGAACAAAAATTGAGATTTACAGCAAAGGCGATAAAATTAAAACCTATTACGTTGGCGGGCCAACACAGGATATGCTTGGAACCTTTATGTATCTTGAAAATTCTACCGTACCATTTGTGATGCATATTCCTGGTTTTAACGGTTACCTCACAACGCGTTATTTTGCAAGTGCCGATGAATGGCGCAGCCGCATTATTTTTCAATACGGTGAAGGACAGATTGCCTCTGTAATAGTTCAGAATAACCAACATCCCGAAGAATCATTCAGGGTAAAAAGAGCCGATGATCATTATGTTTACTATTCAAGCCTGACTGCAACCACACCTTCAGAAATTTTTCAATCTCAATTAGTTGCATACTTAGCCAAATATCAGCTTATAGGATTTGAAAGGCCAACCTACGACCTTGATGTTGCCTACCGCGATTCGTTATTAAAGACGCAACCTATCAGAATTCTTGAAGTTGAAGGTGTAGATGGAAAAAAAGACAAAATCGAAATGTTCCTGAAGCCGGTTGATACAGGAACCATGACCAGTGTTGATGAAAGAACAGGGCTTTTGCGCGAATTTGACCCTGACAGAATGTATGCCTCATGGAACAATGACACCAATTTGATTGTGGTTCAGTATCATGTATTTGACAAGTTGTTTAGTAAACCAGACCGCATTAAAGGATTTGGCGGTCTGTAAATTTTCATAACTTTATCCTTTCTCAAAGTTACATCTGCTTATATTTGCCACCTAACTTTTAATATTTATGAAACTAATTGTTTCCAGCCTTGTACTTCAAAAACATTTACAATCTATCAGCGGGGTTTTAACCACTAACTCTCCCCTGCCGATTTTAGACAATTTTCTGTTTGCCGTTAATGGCAGCGAGCTTACCCTGTCGGCTTCTGACCTTGAAACTACCATAACAACAAGACTTAAAGTTGAATCTAAAGACAAAGGCATAATAGCCATCCCAGGTAAAATTCTTCTTGACATCTTAAAGACTTTTAATGAGCAGCCGCTTACCTTTACCATCAATGAAAAAAATCATACAGTAGAAATCAGCTCAGATTATGGAAAGTATAAACTTAATGGTCAGAATGGTGAAGACTTTCCACGCATACCGGTTCTCGAAAAAAGTAACCACATTGAATTGCCCTCATCAGTTTTGCATGAAGCAATAAATAAAACCATTTTTGCTACGGGCAATGATGATTTGCGCCCTGTTATGTCAGGTGTATTTTGTCAGCTTTCGCAGGACAGCACCATTTTTGTAGCTACAGATGCACATCGTTTGGTGCGCTATCGCAGAACAGATATTAAATCAAAAGAAGCAGGTTCTTTTATTTTGCCTAAAAAGCCGCTTAATCTGCTAAAAAATATTCTACCTCAGGAAGAAACACGCGTTAAGGTTGACTATAACGAAGCCAATGCATTTTTCAGTTTTGATAACTATGATTTGATTTGCCGTTTGATTGATGGCCGTTATCCGAACTACGAAGCAGTAATTCCGGTTGACAATCCTAATGTTTTGACTGTGGACAGAGTTGCATTTCTAAATTCTATAAAACGTGTTTCTATTTTCTCGAACAAAACAACTTATCAGGTAAAACTAGCAATTAAAGGAAGTGAATTAGCAATTTCTGCTGAAGATGTTGATTATGCCAACGAGGCTAATGAGCGTTTGACTTGTTCTTATGATGGCGCTGATATGGACATTGCTTTTAATGCACGTTTTCTTGCAGATATAGTTTCAAATCTTGACACTGAAGAGATTCATCTGCACATGTCATTGTCAAACCGTGCCGGATTGTTAACTCCCGGAAAAGATCATACCAATGCAGCAGAAGATATTCTTATGCTCATTATGCCGGTAATGCTTGGCTGATGATTTTTTTTGCCGGTTTGTATTGTTAAGAATGTAAATTTTTATGTGTTACAATATTGCAATAATGGAAACCCGGCAGCAGAAATATGCCGAACGCTATAAGGATGTTATTGGAGCAGCCTTCAACTTTGAATCTTCTCAGCTTGAACTGCCACTTTACTATTTTGTCAGTGGATTTGCACATCCGTTTTTGCCAATAATCAAACATGATGGACTTTTCTTATTTGAATGGGGACTCATTCCTTCATGGATAAAAGATGCTAAAAACGCCTCGGAAATAAGAGCTAAAACACTGAATGCCGTTGGCGAAACAATTTTCGAAAAACCATCATTCAGAAAGAGTATTCTTACAAACCGTTGCCTTCTTGGAATATCAGGCTTTTATGAATGGCGGGATGTAAACAAAAAGAAATACCCTTATTTTATTAAAACAAATTCCTCAGAAATATTTTCTCTTGGCTGTATTTATGAAACATGGGTTGACAAAAATACCGGTGAGATGCATAATACCTTCAGCATCATTACCACACCGGCAAATTCAATGATGGAAAAAATACATAACATTAAAAAAAGAATGCCTTTAATCATTTCAAAAGAAGATGAAAGGAAATGGGTTGATCCGGTTTCTGATATAAGCGAAATTAAATCGTTGATTAAACCCTATGATGCCTCTGAGATGACGGCCATTACCATTTCGCAGGCTGCTAACAGTGCAAGAGCAAACCGTAATGTTCCTGAGATTGTAAACCACGTGTCCTATCCGGAACTGACTTTTCTTGATTGACCCTATTCATTCAATTATTGCCCGAATAAATTGCGTACTTCTCCCCTTTTTCTCCTTGAAACTTCAATAGCTGTATTGTCCTGAAGCAATAACATGTTTTCATTGTTAAATGATCTGATAAATTTTTTATTCACCAAGTGAGCACGGTGTACTCTGATAAAATCAAAATCCGAAAGCAAATCATCAAATTCTTTTAAAGTCTTTGATGACAAAATGGTATCGCTATTACTGCAAGTTATCTTTGTGTAGTTGCCATCAGCTTCACATCTTATAATTTCTTCCGGAAGCAGGAAAAACGTTTTTAAAGCTGAATTAACTGCAAGTCTGAATGAATCTGTTGACTGTGACGTATAATTTCTGATAAAATTATTAATGACAGACTTTCTGTCGTAGGCATTTTTTCGTTTGTCGAGAAACTTGTTTATGGCAGACTTAAATTCTTCTTTATTAACTGGTTTGAGTAAGTAATCCAATGCCGAAAACTTTATTGCTTTCAATGCATATTGATCATAGGCAGTTACAAAGATTATCTCAAAATCGTGTTCTTGAATATTCTCGAGCATTTCAAAGCCTCCTTTGTCAGGCATTTCAATATCTAAGAAAACCAAGTCAGGTCTGTGAAAGTAAATTTGCCTTAATGCTTCGACAGCATCTGCAGCTTCGGCTACTAAAACAACCTGCTGAAAATACCTTTTAAGCAGAGATTTAATTTGCTCTCTGCCAAACTTTTCATCGTCAACAACAATTGCTTTTATTTCTTTCACAAAACAAGAGTTCTAAAAACACAAAAATATTTTAACCATTCAATCTATCTTATTTTTTTGTTTCCATTGATTTAACTTATCTACCATCTCTAAGCATTGCTTTCTTATTTGCAAAATAACCGGCATCAGTTTGTTCTTTTTAATACTCTCTCTCTGACTTTCAATTTCTGATATCTTCTGTTCACAGTTCCTTAATCCAACAGATGCAATCATGGGTTTAATACTATGTAATAAAACAATAATCTGTTTAACCTCATTATTCTTTAATGCCATTTCAACCTCTCTAAAAACCTCTGGAATTCTTTGCAGGTAAATATCAACATAACGTGACATTTCAGTAATATCGCCATCAGTAAAATCTATAAGATAGGACAAATCAATATCTGCTGACTTGTATGTTTTTTCAGCTACTTCACTGCCTGCTTCATCTTTAGGGTTAAATCTAAACCGGTTTACAACATCCACCAACTCCTGAATTTTAAATGGCTTTGTCAGATAGTCGTTCATGCCAGCCGAAAGACATTTATCGTATTCATGTTGAGAAACATTAGCCGTAAGAGCAACTATTGGAATTTTGCTGGTAGCTTCATTCAAATCATTTCTAATAATAGCAGTAAGTTCGTACCCATCCATCTCAAGCATTGATATATCCATTAAAATAAGATTAAATCTGCATGTTTGCAATGCTGCAATAGCCTCTAACCCACTTCTGACAATATGTAGTTTTACTTCAGGTATTTTTTTATTAAGTGCATCTTTAACCAGAATTTGGTTGTATTCATTATCTTCTACCAACAATATTGAAAAATCTTTCTTTACTGAGTCTGCACTAATAGGAATATGTTCTGTCTTTTTAGCTTCTGGAATCAAAGCTGATTTTTCAACATCTATATTGAAGCTAAAAGTTGTTCCTTGATTTTCCACACTGCTCACGTCAATATTTCCACCCATCAACCGGACAAGACTCTGTGAAATGGTTAAGCCTAGACCAGTTCCGCCATACTTTCTGGTATTGTAAGTATTCGTCTGAATAAACGAATCAAAAATTCGTTCTTGTTGATTTTTTGGAATTCCTATGCCGCTATCAGAAACTTCAAATTGAAGTCTGCATAAGTCTTTGTTTTGCGACTGAAGAGATTGTGTTTTTCTAACTGAAACGATAACAAAACCATTATCTGTAAACTTAATAGCATTGCCAACAATATTTATGAGTACCTGTGTGATTCGAAATGGGTCAGCAATAATAAACTCCGGAATATCTTCACTAACATCAAATTTAAAATCAA
>DKKR01000066.1:0-13519 GCA_002455375.1 Bacteroidetes bacterium UBA6661 | reverse complement strand
CTCTGTCATCCCTATAATTGCATTCAACGGAGTACGAATTTCGTGACTCATATTAGCAAGAAATTGCTGCTTAAACCTCTCACTGCTCTCGGCACGTTCTTTCTCGTATGCAATGATTTTATTTTTTTGCTCTAACTTCTTAGCTGTTTCACGTTTCAGTCTGAATCTGTTGTATATTACCAACAGAATAAGAAATAACATCACAGCACCTGCAATAAAAATATTCTTCAAAAGTCTTTGCCATTCGGCATTGGCTTTTTCAATTGACTTGTCTCTGTTGAGCAGTTCAATCATTTTATCCTTCTGCTCGGTTTCATATTTAGTCTTTAAGTCATCTAACCTGATTTGCTGCTGACTTTCACGCGTACTGTCTTTAATTGCAGACTCACGCTTAAAAAAATCAAATGCGCTTTTATAATCACCCTTTGAAGCATACAAATCACTTAATGAGTTGAGCACCTGACTCTGCAAAGAAGAAAATTTGTTTCTTTCAGCAATTTGCAATGCCATTTGCATATAAGTAATAGCTGAATTTATTTTTCCTTGCTTCTGATAGACATTTCCTATCATGATGAGTTCATAACACACATCTGCCTTGCTTCCGGACTTTTCGAAGTTGGTTCTTGCCAACTCAAAAAATTTCAATGCCTCATTGATCCTTCCATGTTCAAGATGTAGCGAACCAATACTCTCTAAAGCATAAGCTTCTCCGCTAACATTGCCTAATGTATGATACATTGCTGATGATTGATTAAGATAAAATGCAGCACTGTCTAATTGTTTTAAACCAAGGTAGGCATTTCCCAATCCGTTAATACAATCAGCAAGTTTGTTACTGTCATTGTTCAGAATATTAATTTCCATAGCCTGACCAAAATATGGAATAGCTATTTTAAATTCCTTCTGACTATTGTAAACAATGCCTATTGAATACAAACTTCCGGGCAACAACCATGATTCAGGGCATCCCTTAGAAAGCTGTATGCACTTTAAATAATATTCTAAAGCATCTGCCAGCTGATTCTGATTAAAATACATACCTCCCAAGTTGGACAAGGCCACTGCTGTATGACAACGATTACCGGTTTGATTAAAATAATTTAGGGCAAGTAAAAGACATTTCTTGGCTTCAACAAACTCGCCCTTTCTGGTATAACACCATCCAAGACTGTTATAACAGTCGCCAATTCCCTTAATGAATTTAATGGAAAGTGCCAGTGCAAGACCTTTCTTTCCAAAATAAATACCACTGTCGGTATTGGTAGTACTATAATTAAAACACAAATCACGATAAGCCTCTACTCTTGCCGAATCATTAGCTGCTTGTTTTAAGTCATTCAGATATAAAGGAATCTTAGAAGCATCCTGACTCCTGCCAGTCAGACTTAACAATAAAAAAAGAAATAGATAAGTAACGAAACGGTTCACCTATGTGTGTTGATTTTGGCAGCAATTTAGTGCAAGATAGTAATTGATATAATATCAATTGAACCGTTTAATAAATTTTTCTTACCGCTTAATAATTGGAAGATAATTCATCCGATATCACTTGCTATTATTGAAATCAATTTCAGAAAATAATTGAAACTAAATTTAAATCAAAATGAAAAACTTATACATTTTATTGTGGATTCTGCTTACTGCATATAATACAAAGGCACAATTCAGCAACAGCCCTGCACAGCCTCTTTCTATTTGCAACACAACAGCAACAAAAGAAAATTTGCAGATTTTGCCCGATGGTAATGGTGGCTATTTCACCTTTTGGATTGACAACAGAACCGGTACTATTAAAAAACTTTACGGTCAGCATTTGGATGCTGCAGGAAATGAACAATGGACAGCTAATGGCAAAACAATTATTCAGCACCCTACACAGTCTGTCAATGCTTTTCACTGTACGCTATTTAACAATGGTATATTGTTTACGTGGGTACAAAGTGGCGCATCGTATCAGGATTCATTGTTGGTAAAAAAAGTAAATTTTAGTGGAAACGATGTATGGGCACAGCCAACCCTTATAGACAAAAGTAGTCAGGCTGCAAGTATCCTTGGTATTGAAACTTATTCGATGAATGTGATAGCCAATGACTCCGGGGCGTTCGTTAACTATTCAGTAGTTTACTACGGTGGTTCCTCAGGGCCAAAGTTCAACAGAATTGATTTCAATGGTGTAAAACAATGGAGTACTTCCAAGACAACCTCCTTACCCGGCTATACATATCTTTATTATAAAGGGCCACAGAATACTTTTTTTAGTATTTCCAGAGGCAATGGTCTTGGTTCAGGTATGTATATTCAGAAATACAACCTGCAAAGCATTCCACAGTGGGCAAATGCTGTGGATATTTCACAAGGTGTTAACACCAATGGCTTTGGTGGATTGCAGTACCTCTTTAGCGACAATGCAGGTAATTCTTACATTGTATGGGAGAGTATGAGTAATAAAACTCTGTTAACAAAGCTTGATGCAGCCGGCAGTTTTGTGTGGACACCTCAATTTAAAGCTACAGTGGGATTAGCGAACACCGGTCAAAACAGACCTCATGCAACTTTCTATAACAACAAATTATACATAGTATGGATGGACAATAGGGTGGCCAATCAAACTACAGTTTATGCTCAGGCATACAATTCAAGTGGCGCAACACAATGGCTTACTGATGGAGTAGAGTTAGGAGAAAACAATTACTATTATTCCTATCCAAAGATTGCTGTCAGTGATAGTAATGCTGTACTTGTAGCATATAATAATCCCAGTTTGCAATCCATCGTAGGTCATCGAATCAAATCAAATGGCACCTTAGCCTGGCCATTATCCGGAATTGACTTGGCAACTGACCACTCATGGATATCTTATAATAGCATTACAGCTATAAATGACACCAATGGATGTAATGCAATTTTCTGGAATGAAAGTAGCACAAGTCATATTTGGGGTGCTAAAATCTGCAGTAATGGTGTTTTGGTTAATACTATTGATAATTCCAAACCTGATTTTGAAATTTCACCAAATCCGGCATCAGATAATCTGAATATAAAACTTGGAAGCATTTTAAACTCAACCGCCATCAGCATAATTGACATGAATGGAAAAATTATCATGGAGATGAATATACCTGAGCCCATTAACGAATTAAACCTAGACTTGAAAGGGCTTGCAAAAGGTATATATGCTTTGAGTATTACATCAAAAGATATCCGCCAAACAAAAAAACTGATTATTAAGTAGTCTTTAACCAAAACAGAAAAACTCCGGTTTAATGCCGGAGTTTTAAATTTAATCACGGCCATGTCAAAGCAACCTCCAAAAATTGATCATGAAATAATTCGCGAAAAGACATTAGACCGAATTTTATTTATACTCGAAATTGTTCTGGTTATTACTTTAATAGCATTATGTGGTGCAATTATTACTTCACTATGAAAAAAAAATCATAAACAATAATCTACAAAGAATCATTACATGATTTTACATTGCATTTTTCAAGAGGTTATTAAAATAAAATTATACCTTATTTGATTTATTTAGAAGTATTTGTTTACTTCTATTTGCATTCAATTAAAATAGTTTATACGTTTGCACCTATCCTAATGTAGTTTAACGGATACATGGTAGCATTTTTTACATCGTATGCACCTGTAACCCATAAAAAGGTTATATTACATCAACGGGAAATTGTTTTTGGAGGCAATCAAAATTCCGCTGGCTTGATGGCAATGCTTTGCCTTTTTTTAAAAAACAATAGAATTCAAAAAATCTTCGTAAAGTTTCTACAACCGTACGATTGTTTTATTTATTCTGAGTTTTGGATTAACAGATTGCTTCATATCAATCACAAAATCCTTCCTCATTCCACACATATTAATTACTTAAATTAAAAGTTATGCAACAAAATTCCATTATGTTATTTTTTATGCTGCTTGTTGGCATTGGCACAATCTTTTTTGTATCGATATTTATGTCTTCACTTAATGCAGATAAAGATTCAACCGGAGTAAAAAACCTATTAAAAAAACGTTTTTGGTTCACCTTAATTCTTATTGTGGTGCTTGGCATTTTTGCTGCTGCAACTTTACCAAAATCTCCATACTTCACATTTGCCAATGAAACACCTTCAACCGTGATTCATGTTGGCACGATGCAATTTTCATTTTTTCTTTCCACAAAACCTATTGACCCAAAAAGTCCAAGTGGAGAAACTATTGAAATTCCTCACGACCAACTCGTAGAATTCAGAGTAACAAGTTTTGATGTCAATCACGGCTTTGCTGTTTACGACCCTTCAATGCGATTGATTACACAGGTGCAGGCAATGCCGGGCTATGTCAATAACCTTCGCTATAAATTTACTGAACCTGGCAAGTATCATATTTTTTGCCTTGAGTTTTGTGGCACAGGGCATCCGGTTATGCAAGCAACATTTAAAGTTATTTAATAAAATTTTACATCATGAATATAGAATCACTTAAACTTAAAAAAATAAGCGCACTTTGGATAATAGTCATACTTGTGCTTTTTATAGCAAGCATTGTACTTGGAATTCTTATGAGGCTCAATCAGGGAAAAGTAATTGAACAATCACCACTTACTTTTTATACCAACATGACAACACATGGTTTAACCATGATTGGAATTTGGTTTGCTGCCGGAATGGTTGCAGTAAACTATCTTTTGCAACGCTATGTAAAAACAAGTTATGGTGTTAACCTGTTTGCTTTCATTCTTACTGTTATTGGTGTTGTAATGCTTTGGATAACTACCTATGCAGGCAAGTTTAGTACCGGCTGGACTTTTCTATATCCTTTACCATTCAGAGATCTTGGTTCTGAGAGTTGGTCAACTCCGTTGTTTCTTATTTCATTAACTGTCTTGGGTGTTGGTTGGTTAGTGTGGAGTGTTAGCCTGATGGCTCAGATACTAAAAAAATATACGCTTTCACAAGCTTTTGCCTGGCAGCATTTTAAAAGCAATGCATCAGTAGAAACACCACCATTTATACTTATAACAACTGTAACATTAATTGGTGTCATTGCATCATTAATTGCTGCAGTAATTGTTATCATACTTTATTTTGCAGAGTATTTTTCTCATGGAGATTTTGTCAATGATGCTTTATTGATGAAAAACCTGATTTACTTCTTCGGCCATACTATTGCAAATGAAATGCTTTACTTAGGCTTGGCTGTTATCTATGAAATTTTTGGAGAAGTAAGTGACAGACCTAAATGGAAAATGACCTGGTATATTTCATTGGCATGGAACTGTGCCATGATTTTTATTTTAACTGCATTCTTCCACCATCTATACATGGACTTTGTACAGCCACAGGCCTTGCAAATTGTTGGTCAGTTGGCGTCTTATCTTGCAAGTATTCCATCAGCAGCAGTAACAGTATTCAGTATAGTTGCAGCTGTTTATGGCGTTAAGGTAAGATGGTCAATTGTAAACCTGTTGTTTTTTCTGGGTGTTGCCGGCTGGGTAATTGGTGGTCTTGGGGCTGTTATTGATGCAACTATTTCAAATAATATAATGCTGCATAATACGCTATGGGTTCCTGCACACTTTCACACCTACAATGCAATGGGGAATGTTTTATTCAGTCTCGGATTCTTCTATTGGTTCTCCACACAGTATGTTGACAAATTAGTTTTAAGCAAATTGACCAAATACACTTTAGCACTTCTAATTATTGGTGGCATTGGCTTTTTAATGGCATTCTATGTGGCTGGTGCCAATTCAATTCCAAGAAGATACAGTACTTATCCGGTTGAACTCACATCAGGACCCTATCTTGCTAAGGTTGGTGCCTTGTTTGCTTCAATTTATCTGATTGCCATTTTGATTTTCTTTTATAATATTGCTAAACGATGTTTCGTTATTTTATCTGCTTCTTCACGTTAGCATGTTTTAGCTTTTTTGTTTATGCTAACGATAATCACTCTGAATTAAGAGAAGAGCAGAATATTTACGGGAAAATTTATAATGCACCTCTGCACCTATCAGGAAGTAGTAAAGTCACTTCTGTTGAATCACTATACAGCCGGAAGCCATTAATAGTAGCATTAGTTTTTACCCGATGTTACGGCATCTGCAATCCGTATTTACTTCAACTGAGTGAAAATATAAAACAACTACAAAGCAATACTGATTTTAATGTACTTGTTGTAAGCTTTGATCCGAGAGATAATCTTAAGGACATGACTAATTTGGCAAAACAATATAGACTTGAGAATAATCGCCAATGGAACTTTGCAACAACTGATAGCATTAATGAATTTATTAATTCCATAGGATTTAATCCGAAATGGGATAGCATTACCCAACAGTTTGACCACGATGCGTTGCTGGTTGGTGTAAATGAAAAGGGCCTGATAACAAAAAATTTGTTAGGCATAAGAACTGTAGATGATTTGCAATTGATGATCAGAAGTATTCATAATGTGTTTATTCCCTCCTACCGCTTACCAACAAAAAGCAATATATTTTCTTGCTTTAACTACGATCCGAAAACACAAACCAACAGACCGGGTTTGGGGCTATTATTTGTTGCATTGCCTGCTATAATAACTTTTCTTATTGTTATCATTATCGTTATTAAATCAAAGAGAGCAGCTGCTTAAGATTCTTGTACAGAATTTTTTGTTACATTTTAATACTCCTTTGTGCCGTGTAAAACAAATTAACTTCCAATGAAAACCATAATCACAATAAATTTGTTTTCTGATAAATGATTTTAAAATTACAACAGCTATGTCTTCAATAAAAATTAAACGTATTTATGAAGCACCGGATAAAAGTGATGGTTATAGAATATTGGTTGACAGACTATGGCCAAGAGGCATTAAAAAGGAATATGCTGACATTGATGAATGGAGTAAAGATGTTGCGCCATCATCAGAGCTAAGAGAATGGTTTGGTCACGACTCGGAAAAATTCAAAGAATTTACAGCGCGCTACTCAAAAGAACTTCACAGTAAAAAGGAGGTATTAAAACATATTGTTGAAATTGCAAAG
The DNA here is from genome assembly GCA_002455375.1 of Bacteroidetes bacterium UBA6661. Lineage (GTDB taxonomy): Bacteria > Bacteroidota > Bacteroidia > AKYH767-A > OLB10 > OLB10. Next base: position 6,501 of record DKKR01000066.1, on the reverse strand, counting down.
AAGCAAAATCTTACTTTACTTTACGGAGCAAAAGACACCGAACACAATCAAGCTGTTGTTTTGCAGAAAGTACTGAATAAAATGTTATGAACTCCAAACCAATAAAACGACATAAGGCTATACAATCCATAAGTAGAGAACATTACCAAGGTCTGCTTTTCTGCTCAAAAATTAGAATGGGTCTTAAAAAACAAATTGAGCCTTTGCGTATGGCAAAATATGCTAAATGGTTTTATGCTGAACATCTCATACCCCACTTTGAAATAGAAGAAAAATATTTGTTCCCTGTTTTAACTCCGGAGAATGAAATGATTCAAAAAGCAATTAAGGAACATCGCATGCTTACTGATTTGTGCAAATCAGAAGCAGAACTGGCGACAAATAGCAATCTTGTATTACTCGAAAAAACATTAGAAGCTCACATTCGGTTTGAAGAAAGAGTACTTTTTAAAGAAATTGAATCCATTGCAACATCAGACCAACTTGAGTTGATAAACAAACAGCATAAAGAGGAAAAGTTTGTTGACAATTTAGCAGATCAATTCTGGAAATAATTTCAACTCCTAAACTCAATGTACAACATGTTACATTCCAACATAAAAACAGAAAATATTTTAATTGCCAGAAATACACGTCCTACATGTATGCGTATTTTAGTTTATAATTTCCTTGCAAAACAACATGCTGCATTATCTATAACAGAGATTGAGAAACACTTTCAGCACGCAGACAGAATCACCATTTATCGTACTTTAAAAACATTTGAGGAGAAAGGGTTTATTCACAGTATCCAGGAAGATAATATTACAAAATATACATTATGTGGCTCTGCTTGTTCAGAGCAATCGCACTACGATCAACATCTTCACTTCTATTGTAAAGCTTGCAAACAGACAACCTGTAAAACAGATATAGCTATTCCACAGAATAATATTAAAGGATTTAAAATTGACGATATTACATTTTTTGCAAGAGGTATTTGTGAAAATTGTAATAATTCAACTATGCAATAGCATTGCATTGGCATCTGCCATATTTTTGTTTCCGGAAAAATATCTGGCATCATGCAAAAGCACATTTATAATTCTGTAGGCGAACAATCTTGTTGTTCAATTGAAGATAATAATAATAAGCATGTACATTCCAATGAATTGAAAGATTCACATCATGAGGCAGGCTTATTTTCCATGTACGCGCCAGGTTTATTTTCATTAGTACTTCTTCTTGCAGGAATGCATTTTGATTATTGGAATACATTCTTCTGGTTTAACGGATGGATACGTTTAGCTTGGTATATCATAGCTTATATTCCTGTTGGATTTCCTGTAATCAAGAATGCATATTTAGGAATCACCAAAGGAAATATTTTCTCTGAGTTTTTTCTAATGGCAATTGCTACTCTTGGTGCGTTTGCCATAAAAGAATATCCTGAAGGAGTTGCAGTAATGTTATTTTATACTGTTGGCGAATTACTTCAGACTTTAGCTGTAAAAAGGGCTAAATCAAACATTAAAACTTTACTCGATCAACGCCCCGAGGTTGCAACTGTTTTAAAAAACAACAATGCCGTTGAAATGGCTGCAAGTGAAGTTGCTGTTGATGAAATTATTCTTTTAAAGCCCGGAGAAAAAGCAGCACTTGATGGTATTTTATTGTCTGAAAAAGGAACATTTAACACAGCGGCATTAACAGGTGAGAGTATGCCAAATGCAAAAGTTAAAGGAGATGCAGTTCTTGCCGGAATGATTAACCTGAATACTGTTGTACAAATTAAAGTAACAGCCGCCTATGAAGACAGCAAACTGAATAAAATGATTGTGCTAATTCAAAATGCAGCTGCACAGAAAGCCCCTACAGAATTATTCATCAGAAAGTTTGCAAGAGTTTATACTCCAATTGTTGTAGGACTTGCTATTGCCATCACTTTTTTGCCTTACTTTTTTGCGCATGAGTACATTTTTCGAGACTGGTTTTATAAAGCTTTAATATTTTTAGTCATCTCATGTCCATGTGCATTAGTCATTAGTATTCCTCTAGGATATTTTGGTGGCATTGGTGCTGCCGGCCGGAATGGCATTTTGGTTAAAGGCAGTAATTTTTTAGATGTACTTGCATCAGTGCAACATGTTATACTTGACAAAACAGGGACAATTACAGAAGGTGTTTTTGAAGTACAGGATGTAAAAATTATTCCTGCAGAGGACAGAGATAAAATATTACAGATGGTCAATGCAATAGAGTTTCATAGTACGCATCCTGTAGCTACCGCTATTCACAACTACGTAGGCAATACTACAACAATTGAACTGAATCAAGTAGAAGAAATTTCAGGGCATGGTATGAAAGGATTCGTTAACGGCAAAGAATTGTTAGTTGGAAATTTTAAGTTATTATCGTTGCATAATGTATCATTTGACATTGATCCTGTTTCTATAAAAAATACTGTCATTGCCATTGCTTTTGATGGCAAATTTTCAGGCTACATAACCATTGCAGACAACATTAAACCATTTGCAGCAGTCGCCATACAAAAATTAAAGCAGATGAATGTTGATGTGACTATGTTGAGTGGTGACAAGTTAACCGTTGTTGATTCAGTTGCTGATCAAACAGCGATTTCTCATGCCTATGCCGAATTACTGCCTGATGATAAAGTTGAAAAAATAAAATCTATCATCAATAAAATGCAAACCGTTGCTTTTGTCGGTGATGGTGTTAATGATGCCCCTGCCATTGCCATCAGTCATGTTGGAATAGCGATGGGAGGATTAGGAAGTGATGCTGCCATTGAAGTTGCCGATGTAGTGATTCAGGATGACAACCCGATTAAAATTCCATTAGCAATAAATATTGGTAAACAAACGAAGAAAGTTGTTTGGCAAAATATTACAATGGCCTTTGCCATTAAAGCAATTGTATTATTGTTAGGTGCCGGTGGTATTGCCACCATGTGGGAAGCTGTTTTTGCTGATGTAGGCGTGGCCTTATTAGCTATCTTAAATGCAACGCGACTTTTGCATTTTCAATTTAAATGATTTTTTGAATCATACTTGCTATTGACTACTACTGATTCTAATTGAATCTTGAAAATGCAGCACACAAAGATGGGAACTCCATCACTATGCTTCCACTACATCCTGCATAAATAGATTTGTTCCTCCCGGAAGAATTACATTTAAACCAATGCCCTAATAATTGGGGTGAAAGGCTTATGCGTCTTTGTTAACCACTCCCATAGCACAGAATTTGTCAATTCTATTGTTTACCCTGTCGGCAGCAGATACAGCAAGTAAGGCTCCTAACTGAATATTAATTTCTTTTTTTACAGTCGCAAACATTTCTTCAGGATTGCTATGCGCACCACCTGCAGGCTCTTTAATGATACCATCAATCAACTTTAAAGAAAGCATGTCTGTTGCTGTCAATTTCAAAGCATTGGCCGCTTTTTCTTTATTATCCCAATTGCGCCATAAAATACTTGAACACGACTCAGGAGAGATTACAGAATACCAGGTGTTTTCAAGCATCAATACCTTATCGCCAATACCAATTCCCAATGCACCACCGGATGCACCTTCACCAATAATGATACAAATAACTGGCACCTTCAATATTGACATCTCATATAGATTGCGTGCAATAGCTTCTCCTTGTCCGCGTTCTTCTGCTTCAAGGCCGGGATATGCACCCGGAGTATCAATGAAAGTTACAATAGGTTTGTTAAACTTTTCAGCAAGCTTCATCAGGCGCAATGCTTTGCGATAACCTTCGGGATTGGGCATACCAAAGTTTCTATACTGTCTCGACTTGGTGTTGTTTCCTTTTTGTTGACCGATAAACATAATTGTCTTTCCGTCAACAGTACCAAACCCTCCTATCATGGCTTTATCATCCTTCACATTTCTGTCGCCATGAAGTTCAATAAAATTATTTTCGGTAATAGCGTTTATATAGTCTAATGTGTATGGTCTGTCGGGATGACGGCTAAGCTGTACGCGCTGCCACGGAGTAAGGTTTGAATAGATTTGTTTCTTGGCTACCTGAATCTTTTCCTCTATCTCAGATAAAAGATTGTTTACATCAATTTTGCCTTTAGTTCCTATTTGTTTTGTCTTTTCCAACTGTTCGTATAACTCTTCAATTGGTTTTTCAAAATCAAGATAATTGGACATGCGAATTTTATTTGCAAAGGCAAAAGTAACATTATTTGATTATCCCTGACGATTGTTGAAACTTGTCTAAAATTTATCTTTGCGGGTACTTATGCTAAATTTTCCAAATGCTAAAATCAATCTGGGGTTATTTATAACCTCTCGTTTACAAGACGGATATCATACATTGGAAACCTTGTTCTATCCTACCAACTGGTGCGACATTTTAGAAATAACGGAGAATAAAAATTATAGCAAATCACAGCCTGAAGACAGTTTTCATATATCCGGATTATCGGTTGATGGTCCAACCAATCAGAACTTATGTTCCAAAGCTTATCATCTTTTAAAAGAAAAATTCAATTTGCCGCCTATCCATATTTTTCTGCATAAGCAAATACCTACAGGTGCAGGCCTTGGTGGTGGCTCATCTGATGGTGCACACACCCTTCTGCTTTTAAACAATTTGTTTGGTTTAAATATTAGTCATGAAATACTATCGGAGTATGCATTAAAATTAGGCTCTGACTGCCCGTTTTTTATTTCCAACAAACCATCTTTTGCTTTTTCAAAAGGTGAAATATTGAAACCTGCACCGGCTGTTTTAAAAGGAAGTTTTTTGGTTGTGATAAAGCCATCTATATCCATTTCCACTGCAATGGCCTATAGTCAGGTGAAGCCAGAAATACCTGAAACAAGTATTGCAGAAATTTTAGAAATGCCAAAAGAACAATGGCGTTATTTTTTGAAAAACGATTTCGAAAAAACAATTTTACCGCAATTTCCGCAAATAGAAAAATTAAAGACCAACCTCTATGAGGCGGGAGCGTATTATGCTTCTATGAGCGGCAGTGGCTCTGCTGTTTTCGGATTGTTTTATGATGAAGTTAAATTATCTTTTCTGAAAGATGAACAGCATTATTCAACATGGCTTTAATTACTTTTTACGTCCAAGCATAAAGGTTCCGTAAAGATTAAAAAACACCTGTTTGTTTTTTGCAAATGCCATAATTGGGATTTTTTTGGTATAAGCATCGAGCATCACCCCAATTTCAACTGCAGTAATACCATCATTCATAATGTTATATTCAAACATCACACCTGACTTTAAAAACAATCCGGGATATAATTTCAACTCATCCAAACCTTTGGTAAACTCTGCCTTCCCATAAATACTTTGCCTGTCATGATTTTGATTGTTAGGATCGTATTTTTCAACCACACGTTGCCCATTACCGGTTGCAAAAATTAAATACACAGGTTTTGTAAAGCCTAAAGACGGACCTCCTGTTGAATTCCATCTGATTTCAAAATGTCTGCGTTCTGCTTTTTCAAATAAAACACGTTCATAGCAAAAGCCACCATGCAGCACTAATAATGAATTCATTTTTCCGAACACAAATGTCTTTGGTCGCTCTGAAAGATAGCTTACAGACTTATACTCCTTAGGATGCTTCATGCTCACCGCTTCTACTTCAAACATCCGTTTGCGGCTAACAGTCAGGTTTTTTCCTTTTCGGAACATAAAACCCCAGCCACTGCTGTGCAAGGTAGCACCGATAGAGAATTCATTGGTATAACGCAAGGGCATATCTTCTACATAATCGTAACGCACATCTTGTGCTAGTACGCTACATGATAACAGAAAGAATAATGCTGTAAGCCTTAATTGCATTGAGCAAAAATAAATTATTTTTATTTCAGCCGATGAATCAGTGCATTATCATGCTGATTATTTTTTCAATATCTACATTACTGATGAAAAACTAACTTTGTATCATGTTCAGAAAAACAAATGAGGAAAGCCTGAAAGAGGTAATTGAGCAACTGTTGGACACGTATAAACTGCGTGACAAACTCAATCAGGTAAAGCTTATGCAAAGCTGGGATAACATAATGGGTGAAATGATCAGTAAAAGAACAGAAAAACTTATACTTAAAGATCATACATTGTATATCTACCTCAACTCTGCACCTTTAAAAGAGGAACTCAACTACGGTCGTGAAAGAATTGTTCAGCTACTTAACACAGCCCTCGAAGGCGATTTTATTAAAGAAGTTGTTATCAGATAAGTGTTTTCTCTATTAGGCATAACCTTTAGATAGAAATCAAAATTCATTTTTTTACAATTGTCGCTTAAAGATAAACTTAAGGAATCAAACGGAAATCATTAATCAATGAAAGCCGTTGAATTCAGGTAAAAAGTAAACTTTTATATCAATCNNTCTACCAGCTGAGCTACGGAATCGGGATTTTTAATAACGAGGGCGCAAAAGTATTGTTATCCGTTTTAATTAACAAAAGATTTTTGCTTTTTTATTAACAAAAAATGGCTTTTTATGTAAAAGT
>DKKR01000069.1 GCA_002455375.1 Bacteroidetes bacterium UBA6661 | reverse complement strand
AATGCAAAAAATGCTAATGTGATAAATAACTTTGTTAAACTTTCAGGCAACACCAAAAATGGTATTGAACTAACAGGTTGCGACAGCAGCACTGTAAGTTGTAATACCGTGAGCGGACGTTATCCTGCGATGGGGTATCAAAACAAGGGTGTTAATATATCACACAGCACCAATAACTATTTGAATTGTAACAATACAGACTCTACCTATTTTGGAAATTATTTTGCAGGTGCTTGCATAGGCACAAAATTTAAAGGTACACAAATGCACAATCACTTTGAAGGGTTACGATTGTTTACCAATGCTGTAATAGACACACAGGCTCATGCAGGAAACCTTTGGTTTGGACCTTTCTCAACAGGTGGCTTCGGTGCCAATAATTTGAACAATGGTAATCCGGCTTCATTACAGCAGTCTCTATTTCTAATTGACTACAGCTATGGTGGAGCATTTATACCAACTATACCTGCTAATAATACAGGATGGATTATTCCTGAACCGGGTACTGAATTTAACTGCTCAGGATACATACTTTGCGAGGATATTTCTCATGACGGAAGGGCGGCTTCTCAATTGCAACTTACAATTGCAGAAGATAGTTTGAGTACTGCAGAGTTCTCAGATGAAACAAAAATAATGGCAAAGAACTATTTATACAAAGATTTAAAAGAAAACGACTCTTTGGTTAATGGAAACTTTTTGCTCTCATCATTTTTAACGGCAAATGAAAACACGACAACAGGGCAGTTGTATGATGTAAATGATGCAATGAAAGAGGCTGATGTTATCAGTGAAACAGAAAATCAAAATTTAAATAGTTTAAGAAATTTAACGAATTCCGTTATTGGAAATATTTATTATTTAGATAGTTTGGCTAATGCCGATTCAACATTAAATTTAATTAATCAAAGAGATAGTTTAGTACAGCAATTAAATAGTGCGCTTCAAAACAAAACTGATTTATTTAATCAATTAGGTCTAGCAAAAGAGCAATCATTCATCAATATACAAACTGTAAGTAATTCCATCATCACCAACAATACACCGGATGAATACGAAAAGGAAATGAACGGTGTAGAAATAGCCTATCAAACAGGAGGAAAATCAGCGTTGCAAAGTAGGTACAGTCAGGTATTGGCTATAGCTGTGCAGTGTCCTCACGTTGGAGGTAAAGCGGTGTATAAGGCAAGAAGTTTTATGGCTCTATTGAATGATTCAATTGAGTATGACGATTTTTCTGTGTGTACACAAGCAGGATATCGAAGAGCAGCTAATAATGAGCAAACAAAAGAAGTACTAAAAGGAAACATCTTCATACTTCCAAATCCAGCCAATGAGGTAATAACAGTTACATTGAGTGATGATATAAGTGGAATTTGTAAAATACTGTTTTATGATGTAGTTGGCAAATTAATTCTATCAAAGGAATTGGATTGTAATAAAAAAACACATTCACTTAGTGTTAAAAACCTAAGTAAAGGTTTATACACTGTAAAAGCAAAAATAGCCAGTCAAAATTCAAAACAGTTTAAGTTGATAGTAGTACGATGAAACGATTTGATATCTTAATCAGAAGCAGCATGATTTTGTTGCAAATCATTTTGTTTTCAAACAGTTGTTTATCACAAGGCTATAATCATAACTGGCTTTTAGGCTATGATTACTCACCTAATTACATAAAAGCAAGAATGACTTTTAGCAGTACGGGAGACAGTATATTTGCAGAACAAAGAAAAATTCCTTTCAGGGGGTTTACCCAGGCAAACATTAGTGATGCCAACGGAAATTTATTAATGAGTAGTAATGGTGCATGGATAGCCAACAGCACTGGCGATACCATGATGAATGGAAGTTTTTTAGGATATGATTCATATATAAATGCAAATGCACAAGGGCTCTCACTTGTTTATGCAAATACTTTAATTCCTTATCCTGCTGATTCTTCCAAATATGTTTTGTTTCATCATTCAACAGTGTATGATGGCTTTTCTTATCCAGTGTATTCAATAAATTATAGTGTTATTGATATTACAAAAGATGGTGGGTTGGGTGCTGTTGACTCAGTACAAAAATATGTTATTGCCATGCAAGATACATTTAATTGCGGCATTGCTGCCTGCCGTCATGCGAATGGAAGAGATTGGTGGGTAGTAGCTCAAAAGCATGATACAGATACCATTTATAAAATTCTTTTTACTCCAAGTGGTATCGCAAACATAACAGCTCAAAAGTTAAATGTTCCTAAGGCATGGTATAATGTTTCGCAATTAACTTTTTCACCTGACGGTAAAAAATTTGTTTACCAAACCTTTATACCTTATCAACCCGACAGCAGCTATATTTTAACTTTTGATTTTGACCGATGTTCGGGTATGTTTACAACGCATAATCCTGTTTTTGTAAATAGAGGTTATATATGGGGTTTGGCATTTTCGCCAAATTCAGAATTTGTATATGCATGCACCGCTGATAAATTGTATCAATTAGATTTAAACACAAACCATTTAGATACCATAGCTACCTATGATGGTTTTAACTCTCCTTATACATGGTGCTGTCCAACCACTTTCTTTAACTGCTACCTTGCTGCTAATGGAAAGATTTATATTACATCTGGCAACGGTGTTCAGCATATTCACGAAATGAATTATCCTGATAGTGCAGGAGTTGCATGTGATTTCCAACAGCACGCTATTCCTACTCCAATGGGTGCTATTCACAGAGGCTCTGTACCCAACCACCCAAACTACTACCTCGGCTGCGATACCACACAAACCACCTGCCCTTGCTTAACAACAGGCATAAATGAAATTAAGGAGCATGATTTTAAATTTAAAATCTCCCCCAACCCGTCCAATGGCAATTTCAAAATCATGTACATGTTGCCGCAGAATAGTAAGGGAACTTTTGAAGTGTTTGATATAACAGGCAAAAAAGTTTTTAACTACAACCTGCCACAATGGAGTACCATGCAATATATATCACTGCCAAAAATTGCAAGCGGAGTTTATCAATGTATAATAACTAGTGGAAATGAAAGGGTGCATAAGAAATTGGTTGTCTTTAAGGAGTAATAAAAAACAAACACTCAAACCTAATATACCATGTTTACAAAGTTTCCTTCATGGCTCAAATACCGACCTTCTGAAAAAACTCGTTAAACAAAAGCCACCTGTATGAGCAAAAAGAAAACAAACTGTCTGAAGTTGCCGGCATATCCACCAGTGGCGGATTGCCGCAACAAGTTTTTATTTTCGTGCGTAGCTGGCTTTTGTAGTGGTTTTTCAGACAGTCTTGATTTTTGGGTTCTTTTGTGTCAAGACAAAAGTATGTAGGAAGATTCATTAGACTCTCAGGCTTTGGAGTATCATTCAGTAAATCTCATTGCCAAAAATCAATTACGATGTTTACCAATTGGTGATTTCAAGTGGTAATGAAAGCTTACATAAAAGTTGGTTGTCTTTAAGGAGTGATAAAAGTTGAAAAGTAATTTTTATTAATAAAAAAATATAGTATCACACCGAGCATGAAAAAACTAATGTTATGTTTGCTTGCTATAATGACTGCCTGCAAATCAGGTATAAAGTAATTGGAAACACATCATATTCAAACAAAATTTATGACAACACAATCAGGAGTTAAAATTGAAATTAAAGAAAAAGGAAGCGGAATTAAACCATCACAGGGTGATAGAATTACCGTTCATTATACAGGTAAATTGCAGGATGGCACTAAGTTCGATAGTTCTGTTGACAGAGGGGAACCGTTTGTGTTCAATGTTGGAACAGGACAAGTGATAAGAGGATGGGATGAAGCTTTCGGTATGCTTCAGCAAGGTGACAAGGCAGTATTAACAATACCACCTGACGCAGGCTATGGCAGCCGTGCAGTTGGAACTATTCCGGCAAACTCTACCCTGATTTTCGAGGTGGAATTACTTCGCGTGTCGCCCAAAATTGTTCCAATGCCATATAATGTTGCAGGTAAGGATACAGTTAAGTTACCATCCGGACTTCAATATATAATGGTTAAAGAAGGAACAGGCAAATCTGCTGCTTCGGGCGCAACAGTAGCTGTGCATTACAGCGGATATCTTGAAGATGGAAGCATGTTTGATTCATCTGTTGAAAGAGGTGAGCCAATTAGTTTTCGCTTGGGTGAGGGAAGAGTTATTCAAGGATGGGAGCAAGGTATTGCTTTATTAAAAACCGGCTCACAATGCAGATTGATTATTCCTTATCAACTTGGCTATGGGGAGCAGGGTTATCCACCTGTAATTCCTGCAAAGTCAACACTCATTTTTGATGTTGAATTAATTGAGGTCAATTGATGGCAATTGTGAAATGCTGAAGTGAAGAAAGTTCTGCTTATAACCTACTATTTTGATCCTGGAAATGCTGTCGCCACACCTCGAGTAATGAGTTGGGCAAATGAATTCCATCAGTATGGCATTGAACTTACAGTTGTTACCAGACATTTTAAAGGTGATGAATGGCACTGGCTCGATTTTATTAAGGAGACAACAGAGCCCGTTAAAGTAATTAAAAATGAACGTTTTTCTGTACACTACCTTCCATATCAGTCAGGCAAGCCAGCGCTTGCAAATAGGAATAAACTTTACAGTAAATTTTATCATTTAAAAACATTTCTTGAAGGACATTTTAATACAGAAATCAATGCTTATAAAGCATTTGGTAACTACTGCAGAGAGTTGTTGAGGAACAATCCGCATGATTTGATTTTAGTTTCTGCTCCACCACACAATCTTGTCAGGTTAGCAAGTGAATTAGGCAAGGAATTTGATTTACCATATGTGGTTGATTTTAGAGATATCTGGAACAACCTTCTGACAGGAAAAGTTGAAATGAATATGCGTGGTCGTATTTCAAATTTTATTGAAGAAAAATTTATTGGTAAGTGGTTGAATGGGGCCAGTATGGTCACCACAGTGAGTGAGGCACTAATTGAACAAGTTAAGAGAATCTATAATGGTAAATGTATAGAACTTACCAATGGATATGAAATGAAGTTGTTTAGTCAGGTGAGTAATACAAATCCTCCATCGGATCGTTTTGTTTTTGCAAGCATCGGAACTATCTATCCTATTCAAAACATTAGTATAATGATTGATGGTTTGAAAATATTTTATGATAAACTAAGAGATAAAAGTAAGTTTGAAGTAAAATTTATCGGATTAGGCGCAATTGAAAGTGTTGCACATCAAGTGACTTCAGAACTTGAATCTTTTAAGCCCTTGGTTACACAAAAGTTGAGCAGGAAAGAAGTGCTAAGGCATTATAATGATAGTCATGTACTTTTTATTCCGGCATGGTCAAATCATAAAGGTATTTACTCAACAAAAATTTTTGAATATATAGGCTCAGGACGGAAAATCCTGGTAGCCCCAGGAGACAATGACGTTATTGATAATTTAGTTCGTAAATCCGGCAGGGGTTATATAGCCAATAGTGCAGAGGAGTTTGCCTCTTCATTAAATGAAATATACAACTTGTGGCTGAATGGAAATTATAAAGTAGAGCAACCGGCAGAGTGGGAGCAGTTTTATTCCAGGGAGAAGCAAGCAGGACTTCTTGCAAATGAAATTTTAGAAATTGCCAGATGAAAGAAAAGATTTGTTTTATTTTATCGTTTCATGATCGTGCTGTACAATACGAATGGATTATTGAACGTGCAATTCAACATAACTTGGAATTGCATTTTATTTTTTTGAATCCGGAACAGTGGCATATTGAAGAGTTTGCAAGGATGAAAAAGATTCCTTGTTTATTTATAAAATATCATTCTAAAAAAGATATCCCTCGTGCTATAGCATTAATTTTTCAATATCTGGTAAAAGAAAAAATTACCGTAGTGCATACGCATCTCTTTGATGCTAATCTTGCAGGACTCACAGCAGCATGGTTAGCTAAGGTCAAAAAGAGAATTTATACCCGACACCATTCGGATTTTCATCATAGATTTTATCCGAAATCGGTTCGATATGATCGTTATTGCAACAGGTTGGCTACTGATATAGTGGCAATCAGTAAAAACGTATATGATATATTAGTCGAAAAGGAAAAAGTAAAACCCAACAAGGTTCATTTAGTGCATCATGGGTTTGAGATGGATTTATTTTCAAAAGTGCCGGTATCTCAAATAGAGGAATTAAAGAAGAAGTATAAAACAAAAGATAGATTTCCTGTTGTTGGCATGATAAGTCGTTATGAGGAGAGTAAAGGAATTCAGCATGTCATACCTGCCTTTAAGCAATTATTGAAAAAATATCCTAATGCACTTCTGATATTGGCAAACAGTCATGGTTCATATTCAAAACAGATTAAAAAAGCACTTGAGCAAATTCCGACTGAAAGCTATTGTGAGATTAGATTTGAGTATAATTTATTTGCATTGTATCAGTTATTTGATGTATTTGTGCATGTGCCGGAGTACAAAGAGTATGAGGCATTTGGGCAAGTTTATGTTGAAGCACTTGCAGCAGGTATTCCTTCTGTTTTTACCATTTCAGGAATTGCCTCTGAGTTTGTAAAAAACAATGAAAATGCACTTGTTTGTGACTACAAAAATCCTGATGAAATTTATCGTGCTATTATAAAATTACTCTCAGATAGTAATCTGAGAAACAAGTTGGTTGAAAATGGATTGAAAGAAGTGCATTCAAAATTCAGTATGGATAAGTATTTTAGTCATCTTAAAAAACTTTATGGGTATGACTGATTTGACAGCAAATGAACATACTTTTCATGTTTTTATGTTTTATGAAAGTGATACAGATAGTTTCATGAAACAGATTGCTTTTGTTCAAAGGCAATATGAAAAAAATGTTGTATTGCATGTTGCATATCTGAAAAAGGATTTTAATGTACTTGAGAGCGTGATTATTGAACTTAACCAAGGTAGTAAAACAATTTTGCATGAAGTACGAAAATCTCCTTTTATTAAAGTGAATGAATTGGTTGGTTTGTTGAGGGATATTGAAGATGGTTGGATTTGCCTTCTGAAGCCTGGTGATGAATGGCTGCCATATCATTTGTCAGCATTTCGTGATGCGATGAGTCATTATCATGGATTTAAAACTTACTACGCTTTAAATTACTTAAGTGGGTATAGTGCAATTCGATCAACAAATCCACAGAAAAATGTTATTGGTGTAGAACATATAGATTTGAGTAGTCAGTTGAGTCTTTCGCAATTGTTGATTCATAGTAGTGTGCTTAAAAATAATGTCTTTCCTGATTTTAAAGTGGATGCACATTTTGATTCGTTATTTGAACTGATATTTATATGCAGTTCTGGCATAGTAAGAATTAACAGGTTTACAAATATTTGTAGAATCAGGAAGCAAGTTCATAACAGGTCTTATTTTGATCAACAAACATTAATAGTTTGTTATCTGATTAGAAACATGATAAAGGATCATCAGCAAAGATTTCAATTGTTGACTATGAATTGGCGAATGGGTTTCATAGGATTGTTAAAGACATTGCGATTTTTTGGTGCAGGAATATTTTTCAAAGAAATGCTTTGTTATTATATTGGATTGAAAAGAGGCATTAGAAAGGGGCAAATTTATGTTGACTGAAAAGAAGCCTTTCTTTTCTGTAATTATGCCTGTATATAATCGTGCAGAACTTGTGAAAGATTCAATAGCGTCTGTACTAAGTCAAAGATTTGATGATTTTGAACTGATATGTATTGATGATGGCTCAACTGATAATACATTAGATGTTTTAAAAGAGATTGCCAATAAAGATAGAAGAATCAAATTGATTTCTCATCAAAATAAAGGGCGTTGTGCAGCCAGAAATAATGGGATAAATGCTGCTTCAGGTGAATGGATTGCATTTCTTGATTCAGATGATTATTACCTTGAAAATCATCTTTCGGTAATGTATCAGTTAATTCAAAATTTCCCTTCATTTTCCGGCATAGCAACAGAATTGGTAGTGGAAAGCAAAATCAGGGATTATGCTAATTGTAATTATTTTAAGGATCAAAAAATATTTGATTTAAATGATTTTGCAGAAGCTAATCCTATTTCTCTAAATCAGTTTTGTTATAGGAAATCACATTATCCCGATTTGCTTTTTCCTGATATAAATATTCTGACTGCAGAAGATTTATTGTTTTTTCGTATGTTTAGTTATAGGTATAAAATTTTAAAATCAGGAATTATAACAAATTTTGTAAACTCACATGTTAACAGATCTGTAAATCTGATTTCCACAGAACAGTTTGTTTATTGGAATAAATTTGCAACTGATTATTTTATTGAAAATTACTCTTTGCCAGATAAAATCAATGCTAAGTTGCGACAAAATTTGCAGCTCTTTATTAGTAATGTTTATTTGTCTTCAAATTATTTAAAAAAAGGACTTGGTGAATTAATTAAGGTTATGAAATATCCTTCGACTTATACTGATATCCATTTTTATAAAGCAATTGCAAAAATATTTATTAACTGATGTGCGGAATAGTAGGTTGTTTTTCTGTAAGTAATTTTTTTTCTGATCAGGATATCAGGAAAGCATCTTCTGCTATTAATCATCGTGGGCCAGACGGTGATGGATTTTTCAGTGATAGTTTAGTTCAATTGGCACATCGTAGATTATCCATCATAGATCTTGACAAGAGAGCGTCACAACCTATGTATTCTTCATGTAAGCGTTATGTGATGGTCTATAATGGAGAAGTCTATAATTATGTTGAGCTGCGAAAAGAGATAGAATCTAAATTTAAGGACAATCCATTGTCTGTTTTTAAAACTACAAGTGACACGGAAGTTATTTTAAGACTGTTTGAGATAAAAGGTGTTGATTTTGTTAAAGATCTGAATGGCATGTTTGCTATTGCTATTTATGATACTCAAGACAATAAATTGTTTTTATTCAGAGATAGATTTGGGATAAAACCTTTGTATTACTATCATGATTCATCAGGTAATTTCTGTTTTGCATCCGAACTTAAAGCAATACTTGCAATTGATGGTATAAAAAGAAAGGTAAATAATCAATCTGTAGCTTATTTTCTTCACACAGGATTTGTTCCTGCGCCATTAACAATATATGAGAATATATTTAAACTCGAAAGTGGAAATTGCCTGATAATTGACAGAAGTGGTTTGGAGATTCATCCGTTTGTGATAAGTAAGCAGTGCTCACAACGCGAAATTATTGATGATGAAAAGGAAATAATTCAAAGCGTTAAAAATCTTCTGATAGAATCAGTAAAGATTCAATTACGCAGCGATGTTCCATATGGCGTTTTTTTAAGCGGAGGTGTTGATTCAAGTTTGCTTACAGCAATAGCAGCAGAAAATGTAAATGAAAAGTTAAACACATTTTCAATTGGGTTTACGGAACAAAGTCATAACGAGTCTGAACATGCAAGAGTCATTGCAAAACACATTGGGACAAATCATCATGAATTTGTAGTTTATGTACAAGATGCTATTGATCTGATTGAAACATTTTTTGAAGTTTATGATGAGCCTTATACTGATACTTCAGGTATTCCCACAATGTTAGTTTCTAAACTTGCCTCAAAGCATGTAAAGGTAGTGTTGTCAGGTGAGGGAGGTGATGAGTTGTTTTTTGGTTATGGTACGCATAATTGGGCAAAGCGATTAAATACTTTTCCCTTTAATGTATTCAGGAGCCCTCTCCAAAAAGCACTTTCTTGTGGTAGTTCACGCAGTAAGCGTGTTGCACATTTGTTGGATTTTGATAAGAATTCTGAATTTTTACCTGAACATATTTATTCACAGGAACAATATTTATTCAGTAATAAAGAAATAGCAGAATTGGTTTCTGATGAATTAAAGATAGAGGCTTTGATGAGTATCGCACAAAGAAAGAAAGAATTAGAAAAGTTGTTTAGTATTAGTGATAGCTGCTTGCCTGAAGAAAGACAGGCAAATTATGAGTTAAAATTCCCTTTTCAGGATGATTTGTTAACCAAGGTTGACCGTGCTACTATGTTCCACTCTATTGAAGCACGCGTACCTTATTTGGACAATAATCTGGTTGAATATGTTTTCTCAGTTGCCAGCGATATTAAAATCAAGAATGGCGTTAATAAATATCCATTAAAAAAAATTCTTGCCAACTATGTGCCAGAAGAATTATTTATGCGACCTAAAAAAGGATTTTCAATACCTCTATCAAAATGGCTAAAATCTGATTGGAAATATTTGCTTGATCGCTATCTTGATAAAAAGATAATTCAACAGGCAGGATTAGTAAAATTTGATGTGGTACAGAAATTAATTCAGCGATTTCTTTCCGGAGAAGATTATTTATACAATCGTATCTGGTGTTTAATTGTACTTCATCGCTGGTATGAGCGTCAACAATGGTGATTAAATTGTTTCCAGATCTTTAGATTTAATCCAGCCAACATTTCCATTGGGGATTTTTATTTTTTTCCAATTACCCAATTCATCAACAATATTAATTTTAGTTCCTTCATGTAATTGAAACAGGTTGGTGCCTTTATCATCAGGAGCGCTTTTAATATAGGCACTTTGACTGATAATTAAAGCCTCTACTGATGAGTCGTTTATACTTTGGCGTGTTTGTGATGTGATAAAGAAAAATATTGTACAGCATGCCAGAATTAAACTGATGATAAAACATAATTTTTTCAGTGAAGCATTTTTAATTACTATCATGATGGCTATTGTTGCTATAAAAAGCCAAAGAAAAACTAACATAATGACAGCAGATGTGTCTGCAGTGGAGGAGGCAAGGTAATTGTCCCACCACTGATTGTAGAATACTTTTGGAGTTGGCTCAATTTTGTCAATTGTTTTTTGATTGGCAATAGCTAAGTTCAGGGTTACATCAGCATCGTCAGGTTTAATTTTTTTTGCTCTTTCGTAATTTAAAATTGCTTTTGTGTAATTGCCTGTTTTATAATATGCGTTTCCCAGATTGTAATAAACTTCAAATGAAATTATGTTGTCTGAAATTAATTGTTCATATTTTTCAATAGCCTGGAAGTAGCTTTGTTTTAAATACAGATTGTTGGCTTCAGTGAATAATAAATCATCTTTCGAGTCAGCAAAAATATTGTGCGAAAGCAAAAGACAAAGTAGTATAAATATATATCTTGCTTTCATAGTTTATTTGTTTAAATGATTTTCAAGTTCCGTAATGAGAGCAACTGTTTCGGTGTAAATACTTTGTGTGTTGTTGTTTTGCGTTTGTGGCGAATATCGAGCAAGTTCACACAAGTCAATTGTTGTAATGATTCTTTCAGTTAATGCATCCGGTATATTTCTGGCGATTAATTTCTGTCTTAGATTTTCTTTTGTCATCTCAGAAAAATTAATGTTAAGTTTGTCAGAAGCATATCCATATAAGGCTTTTGATATTTCTTCGTAAAAAGAGTCATCTTTCTTGGCGTCAATCATTTTTTTTGCAACAGACAATCGTTTATGAGCCATTTTCGTAGCTCTACTGCTGCGCATATATTCTGCATCACCGGCAAGTTTATTCCTTTTCCTGATATAAAATATCAGTATAATCAATGATAGAAATGGAATTACTATCAATAAATAATAAAAACCACTTTGATAAAATGTTGTTGCAGGTTTGGTTATTAATTTTCCGGTTTTAATGAATGAAATATCTTTACCGAGTAGCTTAATGTCTGTTTTATTTTGTGATGTCGCTACTGATTGTGCAGCACTTGCATCTCCCGAAATACCTTTAACTGTAACTCTAAACTCCGATGAATGTAACTGTACATACTGCTTTTTATCAAGGTCGAAGTAGGTGAATTTTATTGGGTCAATAGTATATTCACCTTCATGACGTGGTATCAATAAATATTCAAAAGTTTTACTTCCTGAAACACCGCTTTCTGAAATGGTGGTGTTGTCACTGACTTTCGGATCGTATTTTTCAAAATCTGTTGGCACTTCAACTTCCGGTGCATCAATTAGTTTTAAATTTCCTTTGCCGGATATTTTTATTTTAAGATTAATAGCATCATTAGCTTTAACTTTATCATTATCTGTTGTAGCCTGAAGATTAAAAGTTCCAACTGCACCTTTAAATGCATTGTCATTTTCCTGAGGAAGATCTTTGACTGTTATTTTTACCGGTAAGCTTTTAACATTAACTTTTACATCTTGTGCCGAGCCGAAAAACGGGTCATTAAAAAATGGATCGTTAAAAATGTCGAATGGGTTATTGGAGCGCTTACGTTGTGTTTGAATACGTGCAATGCAACTGCCTTCCATAGGCTCAATGGTTAATGTGCCTGATTGCTGTGGAAACAACAATACTTTTTTAACTATACCAACTCTGTACATTTCACCATTGTAATTTTCAGTGGTTAGTTCTAATTGCTGCGGCATTTTTAATTCCTGCGACCAGAATCCATTTAGTGCAGGCAATTTATCAATGCTGTAGTTAACCAAATTGACTTTAGTGTATAGTTTATAAGTTGCTAACAAAGCTTCTCCTCGATAAACAGATGATTTGTTTACACTAACTCTTAAAAAGACACTGTTACTACTAATACCTGCATCAGCATCATTACTTTTTTGCTGTTGCGAACCTGATTGTGCTTTTTGACCTTTAACAACATTAATTGTAAGTGTATTAGATTTTACTTTTCCTCCATTGACATTTACCGTAGCAGGTTCAATTCGAAAAGTCCCCTCATTGTTGGCTGTGAGATAATAGGTGTATGAAACGGACTGCGACATGTTCCCGTTTATAAATTGCATGCTTGTGCTTTGATTAGGACCGCTTAATACATTGAAATCTCTGAAAGTTGGTGCCTGAAAATTGCTGCCCTGTGTGTTTAAAGTAAAGGTTATACTGAATTGCTCATTGGTGCTAACAGGGTTCTTGTTTACGGAAGCTATAAAAGTTATTTCTGCAGCAAAAACAGGAGTTGTTATTGTTGTTAAAAACATCAATAAAAGTGCTAAGCCTGCAATAAATGGCTTTCGTTTTGTTTTCAAAACTATTTCTACCATTGCTTTTCAATATTAACTCTTGTGCCTTCTTTCTTAGCTAATTTCTTCTGCAAATTCATTTCATCATTTTTTAGTGCTTCAAGCATACGTTCTGCATCTTCTTTAGAAATTTTCGGTTGCTGTGCTTGTTCCTTTTTCTGATCTTGCTTTTGTTGATCTTGTTCTTTTTTCTGATCCTGCTTTTGTTGATCTTGTTTTTGTTGCTGCTTATCCTGTTGATTTTTCTGTTGGTTCTTTTGATCTTTTTTGTTATCCTGATTTTGTTTTTGCTGCTGCTGTTGCTGCTTTAGTTTGGCTAAAGCATAAGAATAGTTATATAAGGCATCTTTGTCATTAGGACTAAGTTTTAAAGCTTCTTTATAAGCATTTGCCCCTTCCTGATATTTTTCAGATTTCATTAATGTATTACCAAGATTGTAGAGCGATTTTGCTTTTACATCAGTAGAAAGTTTTTCGTTGTTCAGATTTTGATATACTCCGGCAGCTTCATCATATTTATTTTGTTTATAAAGTGCATTGCCTAAATTGTAACGACCTTCTACACTACTGCCGTTTTTTTCTATTGCTTTTCGATAGCTTGATTCTGCCTGATCAAATTTGCCATTCTTATATTCTTTATTACCCTCACGCACCAATGGTTTTTCATTCTGTGCAAGAGCTACAAAACTCATGGAAATAAAAAATAAGAAAAGAATATTACTTTTTTTCATCACCATCGCCAAATAAATTTAATTCTTCCATCCATCTGCTTCGTTTTTCTGAAATCAGAAACTCTAAGATAAGAAATAATAATGCTACACCCAAAAGATATTGAAATTGGTCTGCATAGTCTGTAAACATCTTACTGCCAAATTCGTTTTTTTGCATAGCATTGATTTCTTTCATTATAATACTAAGCCCATCATCACTATTTGTTGCTCTGATAAATTTACCGTTTCCGGCTTGTGCAATTTCAGCTAATGTGTGCTCATCAATTTTTGTAATTACAGTCTGCCCATTCTTGTCCTGCATAAAACCTGTGCGCTGCCCATTAGTGTAAACCGGAATAGGAGCACCATTAATGGAGCCCATTCCAATGGTATGAATGGTGATGTTGTTTTTATAAGCTTCTTTGGCTGCAGCAACTGCATCATCCTCATGATTTTCTCCATCAGTAATCACAATGATTGCTTTGTTTTTTTTCGAAGAATCTTCATTGCCGAAAGATGAAACAGCTAAGTCAATAGCCTTTCCAATGGCAGTTCCCTGTGTTGGAACAATGTTGGTATTAACTGTTGAAAGAAACAATTTTGCAGCACCATAGTCTGTGGTGATAGGCAGTTGTGTATAAGCTTCACCTGCAAAGACGATTAACCCGATTCTGTCACCTTGCATTTGATCAATTAACCGTGAAATTGATTGCTTGGCACGCTCCAGGCGACTTGGTTTAATGTCCTCGGCATTCATACTGTTACTCACATCAAGTGCAATGATGACATCAACACCTTTGCGTTTAACTGTTTCTAATTTGGTTCCTACCTGCGGACCTGCAATTCCAATTACCAGAAACAGAAAAGCCGTCATTAGTAAAATAAATTTTATAAGTGGTTTGGTATATGCTTTCCCGGGAGTGAGGTATCTGACTAAATGTATATCACCAAATTTCTTCAGTGATTTTTTTCGCCAGCTGATTAAGCTTATATATAGAATGATAAATAGCGGTATCAAAGCCAGACCATATAAAATAAGACTATGTGAGAATCGGAACATTTTTACGCTTTTGCTTTTTCTTTTATGTAAGTTTTCTTAACCAGGTGTATTTTAACAGTAGTTCTAATGCAAAAAATATTCCTGCCGCAAGTGCATAATTAAAATACTCTTCACTGTGGCGTCTGAACTCAGTTACTTCAACTTTCGTTTTTTCCAGTTTATCAATTTCAGAATATATTTCTTTTAAAGATTTATTGTTTGTTGCACGGAAATACTTTCCATCCGTTGCATCAGAAATTTGTTTACAGATTTCCTCATCAATCTGCACAGGTACATTCTGATATTGAATTCCAAATACTGTCTTAAATGGGTAGGGTGCCATACCAACAGTGCCGACACCGATGGTATAAACTCTAATGCCAAAAGTTTTGGCTATTTCACCGGCTGTTAATGGTGCAATTGCTCCGGCATTATTTACACCGTCTGTAAGAAGAATAATTACTTTACTTTTTGTCTTAGCATCTTTCAGACGATTCACAGCTGTTGCCAATCCTTCTCCAATAGCAGTGCCATCGGTCAACATACCACTTTCAATTTTCGACATCAGGTTTTTTAATACTGCATGGTCTGAAGTTAACGGGCACTGAGTGAAACTTTCTCCGCTAAAAATTACCAAACCAATTAAATCATTGGGACGGTGATCAATAAAGTCTATGGCAACTTTTTTTGCAGCTTCTATTCGGTTGGGTTTAAAATCTTCTGCAAGCATACTTCCTGATATGTCCATTGCCAATACAATTGATATGCCTTCTGTTGAAACCTGCTGTGCCTGTGATGATGATTGTGGGCGTGCAAGCGCAATAATAATGCAGATTACACTTAGTAGTCGGAATAAAAACGGCATGAACACTAAGCTTTGTCTGAAGCTTGGTTGATAATTCTGAAAACCATCATCAGAAGAAAGTTTAAGTCTGACTTTTTTAGCAGAAGCAACTTTCCATTGCCACAACAGCATTGCCGGAATCAGCAACAGCAACCAGAAAAACTGAGGATAGGCAAATTGTATGTTATCAAATAAACTCATGCTTTATGACTTAACCTGTTCTTGTGGTTTCACGGTTGGAACAACCTTGGTTTCGTTTACAAATATGAAAGCATCTGTCATTGCTTGTTCATTTTCATTGCTTAATGGTGTGTATTTTGCAAATTTTGCCAGATCACTTAGCGTTAATGTGTTTTTCAATCTGTTAAAATTATCAGCACTTAATTGTAAGGCGGTGTTACTGTGCATTATCTCATCAGTTGTACTTTCCATAGCATCAAAATTCCAGCGGTTGCTGATGTATGCTCTCATTATGTCCGAAAGATGTGTATAATACATCTTAAAATCGCCTTGTTGCCATAATTTTTCTTGCTGAAGATGCTCCAATTGTTCGATAGCAATTTCATGAGCAGGCCGTTTTGGAGCCTCAGGTGCTTTTATAACTATCTGTGGTTTTTTCTTTCTCAGGCGATAAACAACATACCAGATTATTGCAATTAATAAAAGTATTACTGAGGCATACATTACTATTTCTTGCCATGTTATTCCAACATTCATTGGCCCTTTAATATCATGAATGGCTTTGGTGGTGTCAACAGGCATCAGATTTGATGTCAGCAATTGTGCTTGTGTTTCTACGGTATAGTTTGTGGTATCACCAGGTTTTGTATAATTGAATACAAAAGGAGTTATGACAAAAAAACCTGAATCAAAAGCAGTAAGTGTGAATTTTTGTTCACGTGTAATCAGGCTTTTGTTGGCGGAAGGTAAGGTGTCAATTGGTGAGCGTGAAATAACATCAATGCCATTAAATGTATCCGGAATGGCCACCCATTTAGATTGATAATCTGCAGGTGCAGTAAAACGGAGCTTAGCTGTTATCTGTTGTCCTGCAACAATTCTGTTGGTGTCAAGTTGAAGAACAGCAGTTGCATTCTGTGCATATACACAATTTGTGTACATTAGTATGCTTAAAAGCAGCGCAGCAAATCCGTTACTTAATGCTTTCATTTTTTAACCCTGTTCTTAAAAAGTTTCATCAATGGCTGAATGTAATTCTGCCCTGTAAATAATTCTATTTTGTCAATGCCACTCTTGCTTAACAATCCATTGATTTGATGATTACGCATTTGACGTTGATGCTGATAATTCTTTCTGACTACAGCACTTGAGGTGTCAATAAGTTGTTCTCGACCGGTTTCTGCATCATAAATATTTATCAAACCCATGTCAGGTAATTCTGATTCGCGCAAGTCGTTTATCTTTAATACTACTAAATCATGTTTTCGATTTGCAATTTTTAATGAATCTTCAAGCATGCTTTTGGTTTGACCAACAGCACTATCATAAAAGTCAGAAATTAAAAATGCAATACTCTTTTTCTTTATTGCATTACTCAGAAACTGAAGCCCGGCACTTATTGATGTACCTTTATTTTCAGCTTCAAAGTTGATTAATTCACGGATGATACGTAAGATGTGAGAACGACCTTTGTTTGGCGGAATAAATTTTTCAATTTTATCGCTAAATAAAATCAAACCTATTTTATCGTTGTTTTGTATTGCAGAGAAAGAAAGTACAGCACAGATTTCTGCTATCAACTCACGCTTAAATTGTTTTTGAGTACCAAAATTTCCTGATGCGCTTACATCTACAATCAACATCACATTTAATTCGCGTTCTTCTTCAAAAACTTTTACATAGGGGTGATTTAGACGTGCAGTAACATTCCAGTCAATAGAGCGGATATCATCACCTGGAATATATTCCCTCACCTCACTGAAAGCCATACCACGACCTTTAAAAGCCGAATGGTATTCGCCCGAAAAAATCTGGTTTGAAAGTCCTTTTGTTTTAATCTCAATCTTCCGGACTTTTTTTATCAGTTCTGTTGCATCCACTGCCTTGGCTATTGTTTGTTGATTCTATTGAAATAAATTTATTGAAAGGTTTAAAATTATTAAGGCACTTCAACAACGTTAAGTACTTCATTAATCACCATGTCAGTTGTATAGTTTTCTGCTTCTGCCTCATAAGTTAAACCAATACGGTGGCGCATTACATCATGACATATAGCACGCACATCTTCAGGAATAACATAGCCTCTGCGTTTTATAAAGGCATAAGTTTTAGCTGCAAGAGCAAGGTTGATACTTGCACGTGGAGATCCTCCGTAGTTGATGAGTTGTGCAATCTTTCCTAGTTTGTTATCATTCGGAAAACGTGTGGCAAAAACAATATCAATAATATATTTTTCAATTTTTTCATCCATATAAACTTCGCGAACCAATTGTCTTGCTTTAAGAATATCTGCAGTGCGGATAATAGGTGTGATGTTTGTTTTTTCCTGTGATAAATTCTGACGGATAATCAGTTTCTCATCCTCTCTTGTTGGATATCCGATAACAACTTTTAACATGAAGCGATCTAACTGTGCTTCCGGTAGGGGATAAGTTCCTTCCTGCTCAATAGGATTCTGAGTTGCAAGTACTAAAAAAGGCTCCTCAAGTTTAAATGTCTCATCACCAATAGTGACTTGTTTTTCCTGCATTGCTTCGAGCAAGGCACTTTGCACTTTTGCAGGGGCACGGTTTATTTCATCAGCTAATATAAAGTTTGCAAAAATGGGTCCTTTGCGCACAGCAAACTCTTCTTTTTTCTGATTGTACATTAATGTTCCTACTAAATCGGCAGGTAATAAATCAGGAGTAAACTGAATGCGGCTGAAACGTGCATCAATTGCAGATGCAAGTGATTTGATGGCTAATGTCTTTGCAAGACCGGGAACCCCTTCGAGTAATAAGTGACCATTGGAGAGTAAGCCGATGAGTAGTCTTTCTACCATGTATTTCTGCCCAACAATTACCTTACTCAGTTCTAATTGCAACAGGTCTATGAATTCACTTTCGCGTTGGATTTTTTCATTTATTTCTCTGATGTCAAACATAAATATTGATGATTATTTGCGATGCAAGTTTAAAAGTTTAGCTGTGAAAAGAATGTGAAATGGACTGTTAATTTGTGTTAAGTAATAGAAACGGCAAATATACTATTCAGTACATAATCAGATAACTTATTTTTGTACGCTATGCAACGATACTTTCTTGAATTATTTTTTAAAGGTACGCATTATAGTGGCTGGCAAATTCAGAAGAATGCAGTTGCTGTGCAGCAGAAAATTAACGAAGCATTGGGTCTGCTAATCAATGGTTCTGCACTGAAACCAATTGAAACTACAGGCTGTGGCCGTACAGATACTGGTGTTCATGCTACACAGTTTTTTGCACATTTTGATACTCCTGAAATTGAAGATCATAAAAATTTTCTTTATCAGCTGAATGGAATTTTGCCTGGTGATATCACTATATTAGACCTGCATGTTGTTGATAAAGATTCTCATGCCCGATATGATGCAATAAGTCGTACTTATCAATACTATATCCACACTTATAAAAATGGCTTTTTAGAGGAGTTTTCTGGATGTTATTACCGGAGGTTTGATGTTTCACTCATGCAGAAGGCGGCTGAAATACTTTTAAAACATGATGACTTTAATAGTTTTTGCAAATCAAGAGCGCAGAGTAAGACAAGTCAGTGTAGAATTGCTAATGCAAAATGGTCAGAAAGTAAAGGGAAATTAATGTTTGAAATTACTGCCGACAGATTTTTAAGAGGTATGGTGCGTGCATTGGTTGGAACAATGACTGATGTAGGAATTGGAAAGATCAGCCTCAACGACTTTGAAAATATTATTACTGCACGCAACAGACAAAAAGCAGGACATGCAGCACCTGCATGCGGGTTGTATCTTACAAAGATTGTGTATCCATTTCTTAATGTTAAAACCAACAATCATTTGCCAAATCATTGGTAAGTTTCAATTCCTATGACTGAGATAAAATAAGTCGTCTGGAGTCAGTCTGTTATTAACAAGTCTTTGTGTAATTTAAGCAATGAATTAAGTTTTCACCTTATAGTGCCGGTCATATATTTGTCATAGACCAAACAAGTTTTAGCATGGCAAAAAAACAAGATCGCAAAGTATTCGTACTCGATACCTCTTGCATCCTTTTCGACCACAACGCAATAACTAACTTTAAAGAACACAATGTGGCCATCCCCATAACGGTACTCGAAGAGATAGATCGTTTTAAAAAGGGAAATGACGTAATCAATTTCGAAGCTCGCGAGTTTATCAGATCACTCGATAAGTTAAGTTCGGGTGCATCACTTGGCGACTGGATTCCGCTCAATGGCTCTACCAAAGGAAAGTTTAAAGTACTGATGGATGAGAGTGGAAATGGTGTAGATGCCAATAAAGTTTTCGGTGAGAAAAAAGCTGATCATAACATAATTAACGCAGCTCTGGCATTGAAGCATGAAACCGATGAGCGAAACATTGTTCTTGTCAGTAAAGATATCAATCTGCGACTGAAAGCTAAATCACTTGGCCTGCAGGCAGAGGATTATATGACCGGAAAAATTAAAGATATTGAAGGCCTTTACACCGGTAAATCAGAGTTGAACAATGTTTCAAAAAAGTTAATTGATGCATTGTATCAAGATGGCTATTGTAAGTGGAAGGATTTGGTAAAATCACGTCCTGTTGCCAATCATTATTATATTCTCAAAAGTAAGGCAGAAGGTTCTTCTGCATTGGCGTTTTACAATCCTATAACAGATAGAATAGAACGTATTCATAAAGATCATGCTTATGGTATAAAACCTCGCAATGCCGAGCAGGCTTTTGCTATGCATGCAGTCATGAATCCGAATGTTTTGCTGGTGACTGTTCAGGGTGTAGCCGGTACAGGCAAAACATTAATTGCATTAGCATCGGCTATGCAACAAAAAATGAATTACCGTCAGATATATCTTGCACGTCCAATAGTTCCACTCAGCAATAAAGACATTGGTTACCTGCCGGGTGACATAAAATCAAAAATTAATCCCTACATGGAGCCATTGTGGGATAACCTGAAATACATCCAAAGCCAGTATCGCGAAACAGACAAAGAATATCAGAAAATTTCTGATATGGTGGAGAATGAGAAATTACACATCACACCTTTGGCGTATATCCGCGGACGTAGCTTAAGTAATATTTGTTTCATTATTGACGAAGCTCAGAATCTGACACCTCATGAGGTAAAAACTATCATTACCCGTGCTGGCGAAGGAACTAAAATAATTTTCACAGGTGATGTGTTTCAGATAGATACACCATATCTTGATGCACATAGTAATGGCCTGAGCAATGTAATTGATAAGATGAAAAATTCGCACCTCTATTCTCATATCACATTGGAAAAAGGTGAACGCAGTGAGTTGGCAAACCTTGCCGGAGAATTGCTTTAAAAGGTTAACCGGTTTTTTCGAATATAATTTAATTCCCGTCAGGTAGCGTTACAGCGGTTATCTTTGCATCATGATCAAACGGTGTGTTGATTTAATTATTTCGTTTTTAGCAATTGTGATACTCTTGCCATTGTTACTGCTCATTGCACTATGGGTTAAGGCCGATAGCAGGGGTAGTATTATTTACAGACAAATGAGAGTTGGCAAGGGAGGAAAAGATTTTGGTATTCTTAAATTCAGGACGATGCATCCTGATTCCGACAGTAAGGGATTACTCACTGTAGGTGGTCGCGACCCAAGAATAACAAACGCAGGATTTTTTCTGCGTAGGTATAAATTAGATGAGCTACCCCAATTGTTTAATGTACTTGTAGGCCAGATGAGTCTTGTTGGTCCAAGACCGGAAGTGCGTAAATACGTGTCACGTTATTCAGATGAGCAACTAAAGGTGTTGAATGTTAAACCCGGAATTACCGACTATGCAAGCATTCATTACAGCAATGAGAATGAAATTTTAGCTCAGTCAGCAGACCCTGAAATGACCTATGTGCAGGAAATTATGCCACATAAATTAGCACTCAATCTAAAGTATATACAAGAAGCAGGTTTGATAACCGACCTGAAAATTATTGCAGAAACAGTTCTGAAAATTATCAGGTAGGTAGCATGTTTGAGGACTTTTAATGTTTTTTTATTCTTGTGTTAATGGTTGTTAAATTTTCTCTAGTTTGAGCGAAAATAAATGATTTTAAAATGAGTTTTCATTCTGTAAAATAAGTTTTAAATCCCTTCAAACTTTAAAGAGCAAAAAAGTGTTATTGTTGCAATTAAATTAAGTTTTATAGAATTAAAGTTTTTTCTAAATACTTTTAATTTGCCATTGATTTATTTTAAGAAGAAAAAGATGGATAAAGTTTTGAATTATTATAGAAGCGTGTTTGTTGTTTTGTTGAGTTTGATAAGTATAAACAAAGTACATGCACAAATGCAACAGATGATGCAGAAGGGAATGAATGCGGGCCGTCTGTATGGTAAGGTTATGGATTCAAAAACCAATAAACCTGTTGAATTTGCTGCAGTGCAGGTTTCTGTTTTTAAAAAGGACAGCACAGGCACATTAAAAGAAAATATTCTTAACGGACAACTAACACAGGGCAATGGAGATTTTAGCTTGGAGCAATTACCTGTAATGGGTGAACTGACATTTAAAATTGCTGCAATGGGTTACAAACCTTACGAGCAAAAAGTAAAGTTTGAAATAAAAATGCCTCAAGGCGGTGCTCAAGGAACTAACTGGCAGCAGGCTCTCAATGCTATAGATAAAGATTTAGGTAACATAAAGATTGAACCTAATGTGGTTGCACTTCAGGAAGTTCAGATTGATGGCACTGCTCCGATTTTAGAATTACGCCCCGACAAGAAAGTTTTTAATGTTGAAAAAAATCCAATCGCAACAGGAGGCACGGCAGAAGATGTGCTGAAACAAGTGCCCAGTGTGAATGTGGATATGGATGGAAATGTAACTTTACGTAATGCTGCACCACAGATATTTGTTGATGGTCGCCCAACAACTTTAACCGTAGATCAGATTCCTGCAGATGCTATACAGGAAGTAGAAATTATTACAAACCCATCAGCAAAGTACGATGCCAGCGGAGGCATGGCTGGTATATTAAACATTGTATTGAAAAAAAACAGACGTATTGGTTATAACGGAATGGTTCGTGCCGGTGCAGATTCAAGAGGAAGAATAAATTTAGGAGGCGATTTTAATGTGCGCGAGGGAAAAGTGAACGTGTTTTTAAGTGGTAACCTAAACCAACGTAAATCAAAAGGGACAGGACTAACCGAGAGGCAAACACTTGGTTCAACTCCCAATAATTTTATAAGCCAGAGCAATGAAAACTCCAGTAATGGCTACTTTGGATTTATTCGTTCGGGAGCTGATATTTTTTTAGATAACAGAAATACCATAACTGTTTCGGGTAGTTATATGAATGGATATTTTAAACCATTAGAGTTCCTGCAAACGAAAACAGATACTTTATTTCCGGGTTACACATCATCTTCGTTGTCAGACAGAGAGTCTTCAAGCAAGCGCGAGTTTAAAAATACAGGGGGCACAGTTGCCTACAAACGTCTTTTCCCACAAGAAGGTAAAGAACTTACTGCAGATGTAAATTTCAACTCTGTAAAAAGTGATATGGGAGGGAACTACAGTACACAAAATTATTTAGGTAGTGGCGAAGCTTTCGGCAATCCCATTCTGCAAAAGCAAAGTATTGAAGGTGAAAACACATTTGTTACAGCACAAACCGATATGGATTTCCCACTTGATAAAAAATCAAAAATTGAAACAGGTTTACGTGGTGCCATGCGCGATTACAGCAGTGTTAATCAGAATTTTATTTTTGATGATTCGCAGCAACAATATATTTTAGTACCTAACCAAACAGCAAATTATCAGTATATAGATCAGGTTTATGCAGCTTATGCAACCTACAGTAAGTCATTCGAAAAATTATCGCTGCAGGCAGGACTAAGAGCAGAAAGCTCGTTCTATGAAGGTGAGCTTACACAAACGGGTCAGAAGTTTAGTACAAATTATCCTGTTAGTTTGTTTCCCAGTGCATCGGCTAGCTATAAACTGAATAACAAGACAGATTTACAGATAAACTATTCACGTAGAATAAACAGGCCTAACTTTTTTCAGATCATTCCTTATTCTGATTATTCCGATTCTTTAAACATCAGCAAAGGAAACCCAGGATTGAAACCTGAGTTTACACATTCAATAGAATTGTCAGCCATGCAAACTTTGAGTCGTAAGAATACACTCATGGCATCAGTTTATTATAAACAGACGGATGGTGTTATTACACGTTATCTGAGCTATGAAGCTGATACTATATTGGGTCGAAATGTGTTGGTAAGCACTTTCCGTAATGCCAACACAAGCTATGCTTATGGTATAGAATTGACTGCACAAAATAATATTAAGGGCTGGCTCGACATTACTTCAAATATTAATGCTTATCAGAGTGTAATTAATGGAAAGAATATTGAGTCAAATCTAAAAGTTGAACAGTTTAGCTGGTTTGCCAAACTCAATCTAAACATTAAATTACCAAAGAATTTTTCTGTTAGTCTTTCCGGTGATTATCAATCTAAAACAGCTTTGCAAATAAATAATGGTGGCGGAGGACGAGGGTTTATGGGTGGAACACAAAATACAGCACAAGGCTTTATAAGGCCAAATTATGGTGTTGATGCAGGGTTGCGTTATGATTTCCTGAAAGACAAAGCTGCATCGCTTACACTAAACGTTTCAGACATTTTCAAGACAAGAGTTAATGATGTACATTCAGAATCTGATTTTTATATACAGGATAGCTGGCGGAAGCGTGATGCACAGATTTTCAGACTTAACTTCAGTTATCGTTTTGGAAAATTCGACACTTCACTTTTCAAAAGAAAAAATCAGAAAATAAATACTGAAGGCATGCAAGATATGAGCATGTAATGTTTATTCTTTCGTTTGTCAATACATCTGAATTCGCTTCAAATGCAATATTTTTGGACGGTTTATGAATGTACTTTATATTTCCTATGATGGAATGACAGATAACCTTGGGCAGTCACAGGTAATTCCTTACCTGAAAGGACTCACCGGATATGGTCATCATTTTGATATTATCAGTTGTGAAAAGCCCGATAAGTTTAAAGCTAAAGAAGCAGAAATAAGAAAGTTACTTGATTCTTTAAACATAGGATGGCACCCATTGCCCTATACAAAAAGACCACCTGTGTTATCATCTGTTTTAGATGTTGTCAGAATGTACAGAAAAGCATACAGTCTGCACAGAGAAAATAAGTATGATGCAGTGCATTGTCGAAGTTATCTCTCTGCCATGATAGGACAGGATATGAAAAAGAAGTTTGGCACCCAATTTATTTTTGACATGCGCGGCTTCTGGCCTGATGAACGCATTGACGGTGATTTATGGAATATTAAAAATCCTGTTTATAGAATCATTTATAACTATTTCAAGAAAAAAGAACTGCAGTTTTTCAATGAGTCAGACTTGAATATCAGTCTCACACATGCAGGGTTGAATGAAATTAAAAAAATGAGTGTCAGTAGCGAACAAATAAATAAGTTTTCTATAATTCCATGCTGTTCTGACTATGATTTGTTCAAGCCCTTACCAAGAGATATTGCACTGCTCAGGCAACTTGGTTTTGAAGAATCAAACAAGATATTATGTTATCTCGGTTCAATAGGAACATGGTATATGTTTGATGAGATGATGGCTATGTTTAAACAGTTGAACATTCAGGATAATTCATTCCGCTTGTTAATTATGACACCTGAACCACCATCAATGGTTTATGATTCAGCAAAAAAATTGGGAATAAATTCAGATTTTATCAAGGTGGTGAGCGCAACACGACAGCAGGTGCCACAATATCTTTCAATTACTCATCTGGGAATATCATTTATAAAACCTTGTTTTTCAAAATTAAGCAGTTCCCCAACCAAGATGGGGGAAATGCTTGCTGCAGGTGTTCCATTGATTTGTAATAGTGGTGTAGGAGATGTGGAGCGCATCATTAATGAAACAAAGACAGGTGTAGTTATTCATGGTTTTACAGAAGATGAAATGCAATCTGTTGCAATAAAGGCAATTGAACTGATTCAGATTCCAAGAGAAAATATCAGAGAACAATCTCGCTCTGTATTTGCATTGGAAAGTGGAGTTAAACTATATGCGCAGGCGTATGACAAAATGCAAAAACAATAATTACAAAATCATCTTTATTTTTGCAGACAATTTGCTGACGTTGTTTTTACAGACAACAATAATTTATGAGCCAAAATAAAAAGAAAATTCTGCTGATTTGCCCTTATCCTGAAGATACAGCACCGGGACAACGTTTGCGCTATGAACAATATCTGAACTTGTTCAGAAAGGAAGGATATGATATTCAGGTGTCATCTTTCATGACTTATCGTTTTAACAACATTGTTTATAAGCCCGGAAATATTCCCGAAAAGATTTTTTGGACTTTGTTTGGCTACATCAAACGATTTTTGCAATTATTTACCCTTTGGCGCTATGATGCCGTGTATATTTTTTTATGGGTAACGCCCTTTGGATTGCCGCTGTTCGAAAAACTTTTTGTACTCCTCAATTCAAATATGATTTACGATATTGATGACATGGTTTTTCTTGGACATTCTTCTAAAGCCAATAAGTTTATTAAAATATTGAAAGGCACAAGAAAAATTACATTCCTGATGCAGAAGGCTAAACACATTGTTGTTTCAACACCTTCTAATGAGGCGTTTGCAAGGAAATATAACAATGCAATTACTGATATTTCAGTAGCCATCAATACAGATGTTTATCTTCCTGCAAATAAATACAGTAATGATGATGTTATAACAATAGGATGGAGCGGCAGCCATAGCACAAGTCGCTATTTGTTTCTGTTGGAAGAAGTACTGCGGAAGTTTGCCGGGCAAAGTAATATCAGAATCCTGGTAATTGGAGACACAACGTTTAAATTTAATGGCTTTGATTGTGTAACCATTCCCTGGCAATCAGCAACAGAAGTTAAAGATCTTCAGAAAATTGATATCGGTCTCTATCCACTACCTGATGAACAATGGGTTTATGGTAAGAGTGGGGGCAAGGCATTACAGTATATGGCTCTGGGGATTCCAACCATTGCAACAGGAATTGGAACCAACTTCAGAATAATTGATGATGGTGAGTCAGGGTTTTTAGTAAGAACAGAAGAGCAGTGGATTGAAAAAATTGAATACCTGATAAATCATCCTGAAGAGAGAAAACGCATTGGAATGAATGGAAGAAAGAAGGTTGAAAAAGAATATTCACTACATGTAAACAAAAAATACTATCTCGATATTTTTGAGAAGGTGGTAGGTTAAATATTTCTTGTTTGTCATGATGTTTTAAGTATCTTAGCACTGCAATGAAAAAGACAATTTTTGTATTGCTTATAGCTTGTGGTTATTTTGTAGCTAAAGCACAGTTTGCACCTATAGGTGCACAGTGGCACTACACACAATGTGCAGTTACCTTTCCTTATACATGTGGCCCTGTTGAAGTAAATGCAATAGGAACCACTGTAATAAATGGTATTACTTGTACCAATCTTCAGATTGCCCCTTTTACTTGTGTTGGGTTTAATTATTTGCCAGTTTATCAGAGTAACGATACTGTTTATCGTTTTCTCTACAATCTCAACACATTTACCATGCTTTATGATTTTAATGCACAACCCGGTGATATATGGAACATCGTTTCAAACACCATTAATCAACCACCGCCCGCACCACTTACAGACACAGTGCGTATTCGTGTTGACTCAGTAAATATGGTTAACATCAACAATCATCCCCGCAAAATATTTTACATTTCTTATGCCGATTCATCACACATTCCATTTGTATTTGAAGGGCCTATTATTGAAGGTATTGGCAGTATGAATTTTTTGCTTACGCAATTCAATTTATGCGATCCTCAGATTACTGCTTTCAGATGTTATAACGATTCAACATTAGGATTGTATCAGCCCAATACCTTGGTTGACTGCGACTCTGTAATTGTTGTTGGTGAAAGTGAAGTAATCAAAAAGGACTATGTGAGTTTATATCCAAATCCATTCACCGATCAGATATGCATTCACTCAGAAGATTTTTTGTACAGGAAATACGATATTAAACTGGTGAATATTGTTGGCAAAGTTGTCTATCACAGCAAGCATAGACAGGCACTTGATCAACTAACCATTTTTCCAAAAAATCTTGCTCCGGGTACTTATTATCTGCTGCTGGAGTCAGACAAAAAAGTGCTGCAAAAGCGGTTGGTGAAGTTGTAAATTCCCCGTTCAATATTATCTTGAATGTTTGAAGGTTAAAAGAAGAGGAAAAAATACTAAATAATCATCACCAAGGTTCCTGCAATAATTAAAGCTGCACCTATGGTAGTTTTCAACGACATAGTTTCGCCTAAGAAAATTACAGCTAAAATGATGGTTAGTGCAATGCTTAGTTTGTCAATTGGTGCCACCTGAGATAAATTGCCCAACTGCAATGCTTTGAAATAAAATAACCAAGAAAGACCTGTTGTTAAGCCTGAAACGATTAGAAAAAAAACATTTTGCTTAGATAACGAACCGATTCCTTTTGTTTCACCCTTTGTCAGAATAATAATCCAAATCATTAACACTACTACTATTGTCCTGATTCCTGTAGCAAGGTTTGAATTGATATTTGCCACACCTAATTTCGCAAATAATGCCGTTAGTGAGGCAAACAAGGCAGAGAGTATTGCATAAAACCACCACATAGTTTCAAAATTTAGACGATTGAAATCATTGAATAAAAGTTTATTGATTTATTATTGATTTTGTGAAATGTAAAAAATGAAATTGGGGTTATTATAAAACTCGTTCACACAAGTCTGACTATTTTCTGCACACTAAAATATTAAAAATTGAATTTCAAAAATAAGGTTTACTTTGTACTGCTGAGCAAGCAAAATACCGATATTTGTATTTTTATTATTTATAAACATGAGTAACACCATTCTTAAGCAAGACACTTTTCAGTTGTATTGTAACAGCCTTACTTCCTACCAAAGACTAAAAACGCTTGAAGTAAAGATTGGCGATGTTGCCATGGGAGCTAATCACCCCATTCGTGTTCAAAGTATGACTACTACCGATACCATGGACACAAAGGCAACAGTTGCACAAAGCATCAGAATGATAGAAGCCGGTTGTGAGTATGTACGAATCACTGCACCAAGTATCAACGAAGCACGTAACCTGCAAAACATAAAAGACGAATTGCGAAAACAGGGTTATGGTACTCCCTTGATTGCCGATATTCATTTTACACCCAATGCAGCAGAAACAGCAGCTCGGATTGTTGAGAAGGTAAGGGTGAATCCCGGCAACTATGCCGACAAAAAAAAGTTTGATACCATTGATTATACCGATGCAACTTATGCTGAAGAGTTAGAGCGTATTCGCGAACGGTTTATTCCATTAGTAAAGATTTGTAAAGAGTATGGAACTGCTATGCGTATTGGTACCAATCATGGTTCTTTGAGCGACCGTATTATGAGTCGCTATGGTGATACACCATTAGGCATGGTGGAGTCAGCACTTGAGTTTTTGCGGATTTGTATGGATGAAGGTTATTATAACATTGTGCTTTCTATGAAAGCAAGTAATCCTCAGGTCATGGTTCAGGCATATAGACTTTTGATTGCTAAAATGCGTGCAGAGTTTATGGATTTGAATAATATACAAAACTCACTGCCTGCTCTTTTTCCTTTGCATCTTGGCGTGACGGAAGCAGGTGAGGCTGAAGATGGACGAATTAAATCCGCATCAGGTATCGGCACATTACTCGAAGATGGTATTGGTGATACTATAAGAGTTTCGTTAACAGAAGACCCGGAGCTTGAAATTCCTGTTGCAAAAAAATTGGTATCGCGCTATAATAATCGTGCTTCGCACCTATCAATAAAACCAATTAATCATCAGAAACTGCCTTATTCGCCATTCAGTTACAGCAGACGACAAACAAAATCTGTTTTGAATGTTGGAGGAAATCATGTTCCGGTTGTGTTTGCTGATTTTTCAGGCAAACAAAGTATTTCTCCTGCATCATTATTTCCTGTGGGCTATAATTATTCTCAGACATTGGATAAATGGCATATCAGCGATCAGGCATGTGATTTTATTTACGTAGGTGATAAACATATTTCATTTGCATTGCCCGGAACACTTAGTGTCGTTTACAACTATAAAATGTGGCTACAACATTCCGGTGATGAAAGAACATATCCATTGTTTAAAGTGAGTGAGTTGGATGAAATTGCAAAATGCAATGCAGCCATAAAGTTTGTTGAATTATGCACTGAAGATTTTTTTAAATATCAATTAAAGATTGATAAACTCTCTGATGCTGTTCTGGTCTTAAAAACATCAAACGAACATGCAATGCCGGATTTACGTAGGGTGTTTGTTGGTATGATGCAGGAGAAAAGTTCTTTGCCTGTCATCATTAAGCGTGTTTATGATAATACTGATTTAGAAACATTTCTTTTAAATAGCTCCACCGATGCCGGTGCTTTGCTTTTGGATGGTATGGGTGATGGTGTTTGGCTTTGTTCAGAGAAAGTTAGTCCTGCAGATATTAATCAAACAGCATTTGGAATTTTACAGGCTGCACGAACTCGCATTTCAAAAACAGAATATATCAGTTGCCCGTCATGTGGCCGCACCTTATTCGACTTACAGGAAACTACAGCTAAAATTCGTGCAAAAACACATCATCTCAAAGGCATTAAGATTGGCATAATGGGGTGTATTGTAAATGGTCCCGGTGAAATGGCCGATGCAGACTATGGCTATGTAGGTTCCGGTGCTGGAAAAATAACACTTTATAAAGGCAAAGAAGTTGTACGCAGAAATATTGATGCCACACTTGCTGTTGATGCACTTATAGAATTGATTCGCGATAATGGTGACTGGATTGAGCCTGCTGTTAGCGATAATACTACTGGAAACTAACACGAAGACCCATTTTCCTAAATTGTAACAATGCTTCTGCATTTCCTTTTGCATCATCAACGGGGTGATGAGTATGTCTTGTTTTACGGTAAAGTTTCTTCCATTCAGAATTTAAACCAGTATCCATTTTCATCCCACAGTACAAATCACCAATTCTGCGACCAGAAAAGCCAAATGGATTTTTACCAATAAAATTATGGAAGTACCAATTTATCCATTGCCAATCAAAAGCAAGGTTATCACTAATAAAAATTGGTTTATCTACAGAATTTTGCGTTATCCAATCAAAGAATTTTTGCATTACTTCTTTTGGGTCGTTAAAACCTAAATGTTGTTCACGACTAAATCCACTAATTGCCAATGCTTCGGGATTCCATTTTTCAGAAATTGGCTTGACTTCGCCATAAAAGGTTTTTGATAATGAAGGTTCAACTATTATAGCTCCAAAAGAAACCATTGAAAATTTGTGAGGAATTTCCCCATCTGCTTCTACATCTACTACAATGTAACTCATATTGTTTATTATTATTAATCTGAAATATCTCTTGTAAATTTGACCGTACTACCGCTAATAAGGGTTTGTTGCAATAGAGGCAGAAGTGCAAGTTTCCAGCCTTTTACTTCTATTGGGCTGTGGTGATTAAGTTGAACAGTAATTTTTCAAATCCCCTACTGCTACAAGCCCTAAACCGTTATTACACCGTCTGCATAAAAGCTTCAGAAAGATATTCTGTTACATCACTTGCTGTTAAAGAGTAGGGGTGAATTTTTTTAATAGCACAATCTGCTGCCAGGCCATGAATATAAACTGCTGCAATTGCAGCATCGGTTGCGTTTAAGCCCTGAGCAAGCATTGCAGCAATTATGCCTGTTAGTGTATCGCCACTGCCACCTTTTGCCAGTCCTGCATTTCCTGTTGTGTTGAAGAAACATTTTCCGTCAGGAGTAGAAATGGAAGTGTAAACACCTTTTAAGACAATAACAATTTTATGTTTTACTGAAGCGGTAATTTGAAAGTCGTTTCTCTGAAAATCATTTTCAAATGTTCCAAAAAGTCTTTCAAATTCTTTTTTATGTGGTGTTATGATTGTGTTTTCCGGAATATGATTTAAAAGATTTTTATTTTGTGCAATGATATTGAGTGCATCAGCATCGAGAACCAACGGACTGTTTATCTTTTGAAGCAGTTGGCCAATCATGTTTGCTGTTTCTTCGTAAATGCCCAAGCCCGGTCCTGCTGCAATTGCATTGTAGGATGTTAAGTCAGGTAAAGCAAATACTTTATCACCTTCACAAGTACTTAACATTACCTCCGGCATTGCAGATTGTAGTGCCGCACCTGTTGTTTTTATGGTATGAACTGTTGTCAGCCCTGCACCACTTCTAACACATGCCTTTGCGGAAAGTACTATAGCTCCGGCTTTTCCATAACTGCCGCCAATCAATAAAGCATGACCAAAGTTGCCTTTATGCGAAAATCGTTTTCTCGGCTTGAGTGATTTTTTTATCATGCTCCTGTCAACCAGTTCATGAGTTGAAGTTAATGATTCAATATAATGTTCATCAAGCCCAATGTCAAGCACTTTTACTTCGCCAATCCTATGGGCGTTTTCTGCATAAAGCATGCAGCGCTTTAATTGCTGAAAAGTTAATGTTGTGGAAGCATGAATAACGCCAGCACTGGCTGGTGTATGTTTGTCGGCAAATAATCCTGAAGGTAAATCAATAGAAAAAATAGTAGCCCCAGTGGAATTCACTTTGTGAATTAAGTCAGCAATATTTTTCTCTACAACTTTATTTAATCCTGTTCCGAAAATTGCATCAATCCAAACAGTTATTTTTTCAAAAGGAAGTTGGGTGTCAGTAAGGTAAAAAAAGTTGACAGAAGTTTTCTGCAATCGTTGAAAATTTGTTGCTGCATCGGGGCTTAATTTGTCGCTTTTATCGGTAAGTATAACAGAAACATTTTTTCCTGATTCAGCCAACATTCTGGCAATGGCAAGTCCATCACCTCCATTATTTCCGGGTCCGCAGAGAATGCAAATCAGATCTTTTTCATCTGTAAATTTTGTTATTACATCAACGCAGCTTGTGGCTGCTCTTTCCATTAAATCAACAGAGCTAATAGGTTCTGTTTTTATTGTATAGGCATCGGCCAAACGGAATTGTTCTTTAGTTAATAGTTTCATCTGTCTGTCAGGCAGTAGTGGAGATTGGTGTAAAGATAAAAAACCGGTATTGAAATAATATGAATCATATTGAACAAGCAGTAAAACATGTAGATTTGCCGCACATTTTAAAGAATAGTATGGAAGAAAATACCACCTTAAAACACACAGCTTTAACAGCAATTCATCAAAAGGCAGGTGCTAAAATGGTGCCCTTTGCAGGCTACCTGATGCCGGTGCAATATACCGGAATTAATGACGAACATGAAACTGTTCGCAATGCCGTTGGCATGTTTGATGTCTCTCACATGGGAGAATTTATTTTAAAAGGCGAAGATGCACTCGATCTTCTTCAACGTGTTACAAGCAATGATGCTTCTAAATTGTCAGCAGGTAAAGCTCAATACAGTTATTTCCCAAATGAAACAGGTGGAATTATTGATGATTTAATTGTTTATTGTATTGATGATAAAACATTCATGTTAGTTGTTAATGCATCCAATATTGAAAAAGACTGGAATTGGCTTCAAAAGCATAACAACAAAAAAGTTGAAATGCATAACATCTCTGACCAAACTTCATTGCTTGCTATTCAGGGGCCTAAGGCATTGGAAACTTTGCAGAAGCTGACTTCAATAACCTTAGCCGACATTCCATATTACAACTTTGCTAAAGGTGAGTTTTCCAGCTGCCAAAATGTGCTTATCTCCAATACAGGCTACACAGGCGCAGGTGGTTTTGAATTGTATTTTGAAAACCAGTATGCAGAAAAAATCTGGAATGACATTATGCAGGCTGGGCAACCATTCGGCATAAAACCTGCAGGACTGGGTTCGCGTGACACCTTGCGACTTGAAATGGGATTCTGTTTATACGGAAATGATATTAGTGACAACACATCGCCTTTGGAAGCAGGACTTGGATGGATTACCAAATTCACGAAGAATTTTATCAACTCTGATGCTTTAAAGCAACAAAAAGAGCAGGGAATAGCAAATAAATTGGTAGGCTTTGAAATGATTGATCGTGGAATTCCAAGACATGATTACGAAATATGTAATGCATCAGGACAAAAGATTGGTCGTGTTACTTCAGGAACACAGTCACCAACATTAAACAAAGCCATCGGTATGGGCTATGTGGCGAAAGATCAATCTGCCGAAGGAACAGAAATTTTTATTAAGATCAGAGAGAAGCTGATTAAAGCCGCAGTTGTCAAGATACCGTTTATTAAAAAATAATCAATGTCTGAAATAGTGGGCAAACCTGTAGTTGAAGTTTGTTTAACTCCGGCACTTTTCCATCAGTACAACACTAAAGATTCTATTGTTGTAGCAATTGATATTTTACGTGCTACAAGTAGTATTTGTGTGGCATTGCAATATGGTGCACGCTCCATTGTTCCTGTAATGACAGTAGAAGAAAGTTTTCAGTTTAAAGAAAAAGGATTTCTGATAGGAGCAGAGCGGCAAGGCTCAATGGTAGAAGGTTTCGACCTCGGTAATTCGCCATTCAGTTATATGGAAGACAAGATAGTCGGTCGCGATATTGCACTAACCACAACCAATGGCACTAAGGCAATTAATATTGCCAAAGGCTCTGCAGGAATTGTTGCAGGTTCATTTCTGAATATTGATGTGCTTGCTGCCTGGCTTATTCAACAGAATAAAAATGTGCTTTGCCTGTGTGCAGGCTGGAAAAACACTTTTAATCTTGAAGATACACTTTTTGCAGGAGCACTGACGCAAAAACTTATTCCACATTTTCAACTGTCTGAACACCGCGATTCTGCGATTGCAGCAATAAACCTTTATAACCTTGCAAAGCATGATATGTACGATTTTTTGAAAGACTCTTCACATCGTGCACGGTTGGAAAGACTTAAAATTGATGAAGACGTATTGTATTGCCTGACACCAAATCAAACCCTTGTAGTTCCGGTGTTAAAGGATGGGGTTTTAAAGAAACACTCCGACTGGTAGTAAAATCATTGCTTTTACAGATGGTTATTTAATGAAAAAGTTGTGCCGGTGACTTAGGTCAGTTGTATTATAGGACTGAAAATACTACTTTAGCAGAAAATTATTTAGAAAAATGAAAAAAGCACTTTCAGTTTTAAGCGTACTCGGAATATTCCTGATTGTTAACGCTTATGCAAACAGCAACAAAGCAAACACAGTTACTGACCTTCAGGTAACAGAATGCAACATTATGGCAAGTCATGACATGCCTTGTGATGGTAAAGCAGAAAAAGATAAAGATTGCTGCAAAAAGAAAAGCAAAAAGAAAAAATGTTGCACAGACAAAGCTGAAGCTTCAGCAGCATCATGTGCCGACAAGCAAGCAAAAGCAGGTTGCTGTGCACATAAAAAAGCTGATGCCGGTGCTTCTGATGTAAAAACAGAAAATAAGTCAGAAGAATCTGCAAAATAATTTTATCATGCCATGGGGTGCAGTATTTAGCTTGTAAAGCTGTGTAATACCCTTCGGTTTTAAGATGAAAATTGAAAACCGTTCTCTTTATTGAGAACGGTTTTTTTATTAGCTAATTCTAAGCTGTTTTTATTTGAAATCTAAAATGGCAGTAGAAAATTTCTTTAATAGTCTTGCATTCAGAATATACCTGCTATTGCTAATACGAGTTATGGTTGACAAATCAGGCAGAAGTTTTTTTGCCGAAGCTAATTCTAATTCTTTTGTGTAAATTTTCCTGAGTTCAGAATTAAAGATTGTTTGGGTAATCTGATATGCGTCCGGATTGCTGCCATCTAAAAAATAAAGGTAGTAGTCATCTTTATGTGGAATGCCTTTGACATTGCATACATACTCGAAATTTTCTGTTGCACTTACTTTTCTTTTAATAACAGTCTGCAAATTTTTATTTTGCATATCCGTACAACCCAAAAGCAGTTCATTGGCTGATGTTTCCCTTCCAATTATCGTATTTGTTTTACCATTCACAGCAGCAGGTTTAGTGTAGGATGAAAACAGCTTTTCAATTAAAATCATAATGTTGCCATTGCTCATTACATCAATTTGCTGAATCTTTAAAAAGTCAACACCTTTGATGTTTTTTAGTAATAAGTTGTCAACCGTTTCAAGCAATGTTTCGTCTTTGAATTTCAAACTATTTGTTTTAATAAGTTGAAGGTCATTATTGAATTCCGAAATACTTACACCATTACTTTTAAATTTTTTAGCATTGGCAATGTTGTTATAAATCGGGTTGAAAGTATTGTCTGTGAAACCGAATAATGAAGCTACAATAATTCTGTTGCCTTCATGTTTAATTTTGAAATCGGCTAATTCTGCCTTTTCTGTAGAAATTGTTTGAGTGATAACTTTTCCATCAACACAAGTCGCAATGAAGTGTTCTTTACCGCTGCTGAATACACCTGAAAAAGTACCATTGTCATTTACTGTTCCATCAAAAAAAGTACTGTTAGGTAATACAGTTTTCCAGACGTTGTTTAACTGATTACTGAAACAATAAATGCTGTCATTAGTGCTAATGGTGAAATAATGTTTGTTAATGGAAGTGTTATAGTTGAAAAAACTCTTCTGATTAAATTTTACAACATCTTTTCCTGTAATTAAAACTATTGTTTGCTTAAAATATCCTCTGAGGTCAAAAATATCAGCGCAAAATTCAAGATTATCTATTCCTTTTGAGTAGAAAACTTTTATGGTTGAATCGCTCAGCACTACATCATATACGCGCACCGGAGACTGTAAAAATCTTATTGCAGCAGTATCTTTCAGGATGAATTTGTCATCATAGCGTAGCAATGTTAATTTGAGTTTTTTCCAGGCCGTTGTTAAAAAAATACTGTCGCTGATATCCTGAATCATTTTAATATTACTTCCTGCAGCATAAAAATAGCCGTTGTTAGTGCCCAGGAATTTTTGATAAGGTCGTTCGTTTAATTTAACTGAAGGGTTCCATATCAGATTTTGCCCAAAAACAGAAACACTACAGAATAAAAGTAAGATAAGGACATTACTTTTTGTTTTCATATACTTTAACACCGTTTGAGTAAGTTGCTTCTACAGGTAATTTAAATAAAACACTGTCCGGTGCAGTCATCAGGTCGTCATTCATAATAACAAAGTCTGCTGCCTTACCTTTTTCCAAAGAGCCTTTTTCATTCTCTTCAAACATAGAATAGGCAG
>DKKR01000083.1:207-25089 GCA_002455375.1 Bacteroidetes bacterium UBA6661 | reverse complement strand
GGACAGGAATTAGGAAATATCCGTTACATCAATGACGGTACTGGTAGTATTGCTGTGTTCAGCACGCAATTAAATGCAACAGTTCGTGGTGATGCTATATTGGTGACAGGTGTACTTTCAGATTATTTTGGCCTTCTTGAAATTACTACGCTGACCGCATTTCAGAATCTGGGAGGGGGTAATAACCTGCCTGCACCAATTGTTACAACACCGCTGCTGCTCGATGAGACTACAGAAAGTCATTTAGTACGTATTGACGGAGTTGTGTTCAACAACGGTGGCGGAACTTTTATGGGTAATGCTAACTATGCATTTACTTCAAATGGTGAAAACGGGCAGGTGCGCATTGCAGCAAATACCAATCTCGTAGGTCAGCCAATTCCTTCCGGTGCTGTAAGTCTGATTGCAGTTTGCAGTCAGTACCAAACAGTATATCAGTTATTGCCTCGTGATCAGAATGATATTTTTATTTCATCCTCTTTTTACATGACCTCACCACCTGTTCAGCAAAATATCAGCGCGTCAGGTTTTGATGTAAACTGGACTACCAACTTACCTGCATCTTCATTTATTGAATATGGACTTACACCTGCTCTTGAATTAGGAATTCTGAATGGTACATCAGGTAGTACTAATCACACAGTAACACTTGCAGGCGCATCTCCTTCGCAGCTATATTATGTAAAAGCATTTTCAGTAAATGGAAACGATACAGCAAAAGCTACTGTGAAAATCTACATGACTGCTTCACTTTCTAGCGGTGATATGAAAGTTTATTTCAATAAGTCGGTAAACAATAATTATGCATGGACTCCGGCAAACAATGCAATTCAACTGCCCGGAACTTTTCAGGATACCATTGCTGCCTATATCAACCGCTCGCAACAGAGTGTTGATATTGCAATTTATAATTTTGAGAATAGTGGTACATCACAAATTGTTCAGGCTATTAATGATGCCGACAACAGAGGTGTTGCGGTAAGGATTATTTATGATGGAGGTAATGTAAACAGCGGATTAGCACAGTTAAATCCCGGAATAAATATGTTGCCTTCTCCAACTACTCCTCCGGGTTATTATTCCATTATGCATAATAAGTTTGTGGTTATTGATGCTTTTGCTTCCAATGCAAACTATCCAATTGTGATTTCCGGCTCAACCAATTTCACCAATGCTCAACTCAATAATGATGCAAACAATTTATTGATTATACAGGATAAATCTCTTGCCATTGGCTACACAATGGAGTTTGAAGAAATGTGGGGCAGCAGCACACTACAACCAAATCCTTCCAATTCAAAATTTGGACCTGATAAAAAAGACAATACTC
The DNA here is from genome assembly GCA_002455375.1 of Bacteroidetes bacterium UBA6661. GTDB lineage: Bacteria > Bacteroidota > Bacteroidia > AKYH767-A > OLB10 > OLB10. The sequence goes on along the minus strand of DKKR01000083.1, from coordinate 23,759 downwards.
CGCATGAATACAATATTGGAGGCAATCGTGTGGAATCTTATTTCAGCCCTTCTGATAATGTAAACAATCAAATAATGACAACAATTGAAACTGCAAATCAGCAAATGCAATTTGCACTATTGGTGTTTACACGTTTTGACTTAGCCTATGCTGCGGAAGACCGTATTGTAAATCATGGTGTAGATGCATACGGTATGGTTGATGACACCGGTAGTGGTGGTGGGCAGGCCTATAGTATTTTAAATGCTGTTATGGGTTCAAAACTGATGCTTTACAATCATGCAACACAAACCGGATTGTTGCACCATAAATACGTGATTGTTGATCAGAATGATCCTTCAAGTGACCCTTTGGTACTGACAGGCTCGCATAACTGGAGTACAACTGCCAATCAGAAGAACGATGAAAACACTTTAATCATACACAGCAGAAACATTGCCAATCAATATTATCAGGAATTTGTAAAACGATTTACCGATAATGGCGGTGTACTTGGTTTGAATGAAACAGAACAGGGTATGACAGTGCAGTTATATCCCAATCCCGCATCTGAACATGTGTTTATCTGCCTTAATCATACCCTTGAGAATAATTATCAATTCGAGCTTTTTGATGTTGCAGGTAAGCAGGTAATGCAATTAAATCTGCAACAGGGCAATTCCGGTATGATTTCTTTAGGAAAGTTGAATAAAGGCATCTATTTCTATCAAATCAGAGGAGTTAAGTTGATAAATTCAGGTAAACTGATTATCAATTAAACGGACAATAATCTTCCTTTCATCTCAATTTTAGGATAAACAACTTATACTTTTTTGCTTTTATTTCCGTTTGCCTTATCAACAAAACTGTGTTTAAAATAGCAGTGACACTTGATTATTTTATAGGGGCATGGGTGTACTTTTACTGTTCTAAAATTTCGAATTCAACATGAGCATTTTATTGCAAATTACGCAAGCTGTTACGGATAGCGCCACTGCATTACAGCCTGCGGTGAAGGCCGAACAATCAATTTCGTTTCTTGATTTGGTTATCAAGGGCGGACCGATAATGATTCCGTTAGGATTGTTGTCTGTTGCTGCGGTTTATATATTTTTCGAGAGATACTTTACCATCAGAAAGTCGTCCAACATTGATAAGAATTTTATCAATCAGATAAAAGACTTTGTCCACACAGGTAATGTTGATGCAGCAAAGGCCTTGTGTAGAAACACAAACCATCCTGTGGCACGTATGATTGAAAAAGGGTTGCTGCGCTTGGGTAAACCTATCCGTGATATAGAATCATCAATAGAGAATGTAGGTAAACTCGAAATTTATAAACTTGAAAAGAACTTGAGTTTCTTGGGAACAATTGCAGGAATTGCGCCCATGTTTGGTTTCCTCGGAACCATCTTCGGAGTAATAAAAATTTTCTATCAGATATCATTGGAAAATAGTTTGCAGATTGACACCATTTCAGGTGGTCTGTATGTAAAAATGATTACCAGTGCCGCAGGTTTATTAATTGGTGTTGCAGCTTATGCAGGTTATCATTATCTGATATCTTTAGTTGACCGTGCAGTAAACAAAATGGAAATTAATGCTGTTGAGTTTATTGACCTGCTCGAAGAGCCTGTAAAAAAATAATTGTGAAATCCTGTTAAACAAAGCATCATTATGGCATTGAATCTGAGAAGGCGAAATAAAATGACAGGGGAAGTTTTTGTTGGCTCCCTCAACGATATTATGTTTTTCCTTTTATTGTTTTTCCTGATTACATCAACAATGGCTACACCAAACGTTTTAAAACTCTTGTTGCCGAATGCAAAAACCAGCAAGCCTGCTGTGAAGCACCCGGTGACAATTTCAGTTACTGCCGATATGCAGTATGCAGTGAACAATCAGGAGGTAGTGTTTGATCAATTGGAAAGTGCTATTCTTGCCCAATTACAAGGCCAGGAAGATCCAACAGCAATTTTGAAAGTTGATAAAAGTGTTCAGGTGCAAGGCTTGGTTGACTTGCTTGACATTGGTGCCCGTAATAAAATAAAAATGGTGCTTGCAACCAACACAGTGAAATAACATGGAAGCTCCGGCTATTAAAAGAAACTCTTTACTTTTAACCTTGGTGCTGCATGGCATCTTGTTGTTTCTTTTATGGTGGTTCACCATGCACACAAAAATTCCACCCTTTGGTGGTGGTGGTGGTGCAGAATCTGCTAACCTTGGTTTTGTTGAATTGTCAACAGGTGATATTCAACCGGAATCAGAAAATGTTTCCGAGAATCCACATCCTGTAACAGCAACACCCCCTGCTGTAGTTCAGGAACAAAATTATACCACACAGGAAACAGAAGAGAGTGCTGTTGTTGAAGCTAAAAAAGAAAAGACTCCGGAAAAAAAAGTTATTAAAACGGTTGAAACACCTGTAAAAACTGAAGTTAAAAAAGTAGAGCCTGTTGTTCCAAAAGTAAATGCAGAGGCTTTATATCCTGGCAAGAAAAATAAATCTGCTTCGCAGGGAACATCTAACACAGGCAGTGGTGATCAAGGCACTCGTGATGGCGATCCTAATGCATTATATCAGGGTAAAGGCACCGGACAAGGTGGAAGTGGCAGTGGAGGTGGAGAAGGTGATGGTTCAGGACCCGGAAAGGGTAGTGGCTCAGGCCCCGGATTTTCTTATGATTTAGCAGGAAGGTCTGTTCGTGCCAAGCCAACAATTTATGATAATAGCCAGGAAACAGGTAAGGTTGTGGTGTCAATAAAAGTTGATAAGTATGGCAACGTAATTGATGCAGTTCCCGGTGCCAGAGGTTCAACTACCACAAGCTCCAACCTTTTTAGAAAAGCAAAAGACGCTGCATTTAAGGCGAAATTTAATCAAAGTCCACAAGGGGTTGAAGAGCAAAGGGGAACCATTACCTTTGTTTTTCTTGTTCAGTAAAATGAACTATACCGAAACACTGAATTATTTGTTTTCTAAGTTGCCAATGTTTCATCGCATTGGTGCAGCAGCTTATAAAAATAATTTAGATAACAGTATTGCATTAGACAACATACTCAATCATCCACATAAATCTTTTAAATCTATTCATATTGCCGGCACCAATGGTAAAGGATCAACCTCAAATATGCTTGCTGCCGTATTGCAACAACAAGGTTTTAAGACAGGATTGTTTACCTCACCTCATCTGAAAGATTTCAGAGAGCGGATAAGAGTTAATGGAAAGATGATTCCTAAAAAGTATGTAAGCGGTTTTGTACAACAATATATGAATGAATTTGATGTTGTAAAACCATCTTTTTTTGAATGGACAGTTGCGTTGGCATTCGATTATTTCCGGCATTGTAAAGTTGATGTTGCAGTAATTGAAACCGGTTTAGGCGGACGATTGGATTCAACAAATATTATTCAGCCACAACTTTCTGTAATTACAAACATCGGTTGGGATCATGTGAATCTTTTAGGCGATACGCTTGAAAAAATTGCAGTTGAAAAAGCGGGAATAATAAAAAAGAATATTCCTGTTCTGATTGGTGAAACAACGCTTCATACAAAAAAAGTTTTTCTGAAAAAAGCTATTGAAAATGCAGCACCAATTTATTTTGCAAGCAGTCAGTGTAAAGTCCGGCTTAAAAAAAAACATCTGGAATATTTGTTGCTTGATGCTCAATTAAAGCACGGTGAAATTTATAATAATTTGAAATTAAGTCTTGCCGGTGATTATCAGTTAAAAAATGTGGCAACTGTTTTGTCAGTAATTGAGTTATTGAAAGATTCAGGTTTTGCAATTGAAAAGAAAAATGTAAAAAAGGCCCTTGCAAATGTTCAACATCTGACCGGATTCAGAGGCAGATGGCAGGTATTGGGAACTAAACCGCTCATTATAGCAGACACCGGCCACAACGTTGACGGCATTAAAACTGTAATTCGCCAAATTTGTAAGATTAGTTTTAAAAAGCTTCATTTGGTTATTGGTATGGTTAATGATAAGGACGTTATGCCTGTGCTGAAGCTATTGCCAAAGCATGCAATCTGCTATTTTTGCAATGCTAAAATCCCTCGTGCAATGCCTGCTAAAGAATTGAGAAGCAAGGCTATAGAAGTGGGATTGCAAGGTAAATATTATACATCGGTTAAACATGCGTTGCTAAGTGCAAAAAAAGCAGCAACAGCACAAGATTTGATTTTTGTCGGAGGTAGTACATTTACAGTAGCAGAAGTACTCTGATTGTGTGTAACTATTCACCCAAAAACGCACACTTTTTCAGTGTAGTTAGGGTAATTTTGTGACGCTTAAAAATTTTAAGATTACGATGAAACTTAGATTGACAATTTTGTTCATGGCAATGGTATGTTTAGCCAATGCCGATCAAACAATTTTTCCTCTTAATTCTGTTTGGAAATATTTAGACAATGGAACGAATCAGGGTACAGCCTGGCGCGATTCTAATTTTAGCGATGCGTCATGGAGTAGCGGTAATGCTAAGTTTGGCTATGGCGAAGGAGATGAATCAACTATTGTTTCATTTGGGCCTAACGCTGCAAACAAGTTTGTTACAACTTACTTCCGTAAATCATTTAACATTACCAATGTTGCAGCTTTCACAGCGTTTGAGCTAGGAGTAAGACGTGATGATGGAGTGGTTGTGTATGTTAACGGGGTAGAAGCTTGGCGCGACAATATCAATGGAACTATATCATATCTTACTTTGGCTGCCAGTGATGCTGCAGACGATGGAAATTCTGTTTTAACAGCTAATATTCCTGCTTCTCTGTTTGTCACTGGTAATAATGTTATTGCCGTTGAAATACATCAGTTTGTGGTTAACAGTTCTGATTTAAGTTTTGACTTACGACTCACAGGCTTAGAAACTCCACCACCAACAAATGTTACTATTTTTCCATTAAATTCAGTTTGGAAATATCTGGACAATGGAACCAATCAGGGAACAGCGTGGCGTGATGTGGCATTTAGTGATGCAACGTGGGCATCAGGTCCCGGAGAATTTGGTTATGGTGATGGTGATGAAAGCACAGTGGTTTCTTATGGTTCTAACGCTTCGAACAAGTTTATTACAACCTATTTCCGAAAAACCATTTCTATTGCTGACATTTCTGCCTTTACTTCCATGCAGTTAGGTATCAAGCGTGATGATGGTGTAGTGGTATATGTAAACGGTGTTGAAGTTTGGCGCGATAATATTAATGGTGTTGTTACATACACTACACTTGCCGCCAACGATGCAGCCGATGATGGCTCTTCTTTACTGACTGCAAACATCCCTACGTCTTACTTCGTAAATGGAACCAACGTTATTGCAGTTGAGATTCATCAGTTTGTCGCTAACAGTTCTGATTTGAGTTTCGATATGTCATTAACCGGTATGGGAAACACTCCACCTGCAATACCATCTGTTGTAATTGGCTCATATCTGAATGTTGCTACGCCAACAAGTATCATTGTTAGATACAGAACAGATATTTCTGCTATGTCAAAAATTGTTTATGGAACAACTTCCGGTGTTTTTACAGATAGTGCCGTGAGTGCATCACCGGTTACAGAACATATTGTTCAGCTTAGTGGCTTGCAACCAAACACAAAATATTATTATGCCGTTAAATCAGGAAATAATTTTTTACAGAATGACCCTGCAGAAAATTTCTTTATAACACCGCCAGTTGCAGGAACAGTGAAACCTACCCGTATTTGGGTACTGGGCGACATGGGCTTTGGCAGTGTGGAACAGAATCAGGTTCGCGATGCTTATTATAACTATACCGGCAATACATATACAGATCTTTGGTTGTGGCTTGGAGACAATGCTTACAATTCAGGAACCGATGCAGAATATCAGAACAATGTGTTTAACAACAGATATGAGAAGATGCTTCGTCAAACTGTAGTTTGGCCAGCAGCTGGTAATCATGAAATGTATGCATCCAATGCAGTCACAGAAACAGGCCCCTACTATGAGTTGTTTAACTTCCCTACTAACGGAGAAGCCGGTGGTGTACCATCAGGTAAGAAAGCCTATTATTCATACAACTATGCAAATATTCACTTCATTGTACTTGAATCAACAACAGCATCTTTCAGAACAATTGGTGGTGCAATGATGAATTGGCTTCAGGCAGACCTTGCTGCTAATACACAAAAATGGACTGTTGTTTATTTTCATCACCCACCATATTCAATGGGTAGCCATAACTCCGACACAGAAACTGAATTGATAGAAATGCGACAAAATTTTGTTCCTATTCTGGAGCAATATAAAGTTGACCTTGTTCTAACCGGTCATAGCCATAACTATGAACGTTCTTTCTTTATCAAAAACCACTTTGGCTCTGAAAGCACTTTTAATAATTCCAATCTTGTTGATGGTGGAAGCGGGGCAGGAGCAACACCTTATATTAAATCAGCATCTTCCAATTTTCAGGGTACTGTTTATGCAGTTGCCGGAACAGGAGGAATACTTGAAGGTACTTCACCCGGCTGGCCACACAATGCCATGTATTCTTATTCTTCTTCAACGTATGGTTCAATGGTTTTAGACATCAATGGCGATACACTTTATGCAAAGTTTATTGACAACACCTTGCCTAATCCAACAATCTATGATCAATTTACCATCATCAAACAATGTGATCAGCAAGTGACACTTGCACCATATAATAATGTTTGTTCCGGACAAAGTGCATTTGCTTTGTCCGGGGGCAGTCCTTCCGGTGGAACATATTCCGGCATTGGTGTAAATAATGGTGTTTTCGATCCATCTGTTGCCGGTATTGGCACACATACTATTACTTACACCTATACAAATGGTTTTTGTAGCGATTCTGCCACCTCAACAATTACAGTTACAACAGGAGGGCAGATAGCAACTATCAGCCCATCAGGAAATATAACTATCTGTCAGAACGATTCTGTAATATTATCTGCCAACAGTGGAATTGGATTAACTTATCAATGGCAATTGAATGGTTCTGATATTTCAGGTGCTACTTCTCAAAGCTATACAGCCAACGGTGCCGGCAACTACACAGTAGCTGTCACTACATCTTGTGGAACAGTTGTTTCATCAGCAACAATAGTTGGAGCAGCTATTTCTGTTAGCATTTCACCTTCAGGATCTGTAAACCTTTGCTCAGGTCCGGTTACACTTGCTGCAAACACAGGTGTAGGCTATACTTATCAATGGAAAAATAATGGTGTTGATATTAACGGAGCTACAAATAGTAGCCTAGAGATATTAAGTGCAGGAAGTTATTCTGTATTAGCCACCGACTCAACCGGATGTGCTTCATTATCCAATGTTGTAACGGCTACAGGTAGTTCGCATGTTATATCTGCATTAGGAGCAACGGATATATGTGCAGGAAGTAAAGTTATGCTTTCTGCTCAGACCGGAACCGGTTTTACATTCCAGTGGTATAGAAATAATGGTGCAATTTCCGGAGCTACAGGCTCTTCATATAATGCATCTAGCCATGGCAACTACTATTGTCGGATTGTTGCACCGGGATGTGTAGGAAATTCTAACACAATTGTTGTTACAGTAATTAATAACCCTACACCGACTATTTCTGCTAACGGTTCAGTAAATGTTTGTAGTGGTAGTTCAGTAATACTTTCAACAAATACTTTTTCCGGAGTATCTTATCAGTGGGAGAGAAATGGTTCTGCTGTAAATGGTGCAACCTCGCAATTGCATACAACTACACTTGCCGGAACTTACCGTGTCACACAAACTGCAAATGGATGCTCAAAAAAATCACCTGCCATAGCTATTAAAGTTGTCGCAGGACCCACAGCAACAATTACTGCTAACGGAAGCGTTAATTTGTGTAATGGACAAACAGTTACTTTAAATGCAAATATTGTTTCCGGTGCAACCTATCAATGGCTTGCAGATGGAGTGGATATTGCCGGTGCAACAAATCAAAGTTTCATTGCAAGTACATCAGGGAATTATCAATGCAGAATAACAACTACATGTGCAGCTCTTTCTAATATTGTTGCTGTTACAGCAAGTTCAATGCAGATTTCTATTTCACCTTCAACTACGCAAACAGTATGTCAGGGGAATAATGTGCTTTTTTCAACTTCCAATGAACCCGGTAACAATTATCAATGGAATGTTGATGGTAATGCAATACCCGGAGCTATATCTGATTCTTATTCCGCTAACGTATCTGGCGTTTACTCAGTTACAATAACTAATGGATGTGGTACACAAACATCACAAGCAGTTACTGTTAATGTAGTGCCTGTTACAGCAGCAATATCACCTGATGCAGCTCAGATAATTTGCTCTGGTGGAAGTGTAAACTTTACTGCTAATACAGGCTTTGGAAATAATTATCAGTGGAACCTTAATGGAAATCCAATTAGTGGTGCAATAAGCCAGACTTTTAATGCCAATGTTGCCGGAAATTATTCTGTTACAATCTCAAACAGTTGTGGTGTCTATACTTCTGCATCGGTACAAGTTTCTGTTGGCTCTATTATTGCAACAATTAGTCCTGATACTACACAGACTATTTGCTCTGGCGATAGTGTTCTGCTAACAGCCAATCCTGCCAGTGGCATTTCTTATCAATGGTATTTAGATGGTAATACAATAGTTGGAGCAAATGCATCAACTTATTATGCAAAATCTCAGGGAAATTATACGGTTAGTATTGTGAGTTCATGTGGAAATTCTACTTCACCTTCAGTGGCACTTACAGTAATTTCTCTTTCCAGTAGTATTACACCTGCAGCAACGCAAACTATCTGTCCGGGTTCTTTTATACTATTATCAGCCAATACAGGTAATGGTTTATCATATCAATGGAAAAAAGATGGTATAATGATTAGCGGTGCTACACAGTCAACATTCTTAGCTGAAGAAACCGGAATTTATACTGTTGATGTATCAAACAGCTGTGGATCGCTAGAGTCAAATCAGGTAACAGTAAATGCTATGCAGATCAATGCTTCTGTAAATCCTGCAGGAACTACAACTGTTTGTGCGGGTACACCACAAACGTTTTCTGTGTTACCAACAACAGGAGCAACTTATCAATGGTATAGAAACAACGTTGCAATCAGCAATGCAACTAATAATTCATTTAATGCATCTAGTTCAGGACAATATTATGTAAAAGTGCATTTATCCGGTTGTAATGTTGTAACATCAAATACAGCAATACTATCTGTGCAGACAAACACCACGCCAACAGTAACTGTAACACCGGGAACAACATTATGTAATGGGCAACAGGCAACATTAAGCAGTAATATTTATTCCGGTGTTGCAATTCAATGGCAACATGAAAAAGTAAATATTCCCGGAGCTACATCACAAACGTATCAGACAAACATTGCCGGACAATACAGAGTGGTGCACACCTATAACGGTTGCGTTAGAAATTCTGCCGAGAAATCAATTAAATTCGTTAGCTGCCGTTCCGAAGGTTATGAAACAGATTTGGAAATGCAGGTGTCTGCAGAGGTATTCCCTAATCCATTTAAAGAAGTAACCAATATAAAATTAAACGGATTTGAAATATCCTCTACAACCATTACGGTGACCAATATTCTTGGTGAAATGGTTCATAGGTTTCATCCTGATGCTGAAAGTATTGAATGGAAGCGAGATGGAAATGCGCCAGGTATTTATCTGATGCAAATTACAGATGGATATAATCACCGCATCACTCAGAAAATCGTCATTGAGTAATTGATGAATTGTGTAAAACTTTAATTGAAAACCGACTTTTTATAAGTCGGTTTTTTGTTTCTTAGTAGATGTTGAAAGTTAAGTCTTTAACGCAATTTTTTTTGACATGACTACAAAGCAGTTTTTATTGATGTTTTTATTTTACATGCCTTTTTTTGCAAAGGCAGATACTACCTTGGTTAGTTTTAGTGATTCATGGAAATATTTTGATAGTGGTTATTTGCCTGCATCAAACTGGAGTCAGATTGGGTATAATGATTCAGCATGGGCAATTGGAAATGGAGAGTTTGGGTATGGTGATGGAGATGAAACTACAATTATCAATTACGGTGGCGATCCGAATAATAAATTTATTACAACTTATTTCAGAAAGACTATTTCTTTAAACAATCCGTATGATTTTGCTTCATATCATCTGGATTTGAAAAGAGACGATGGTGCTATTGTTTATATTAATGGCACAGAAGTTTTCAGATCAAACATGGCAGCAGGCAATGTAGGATATAATACACCTGCTTATACTGATTGTGTTGATGATGGCAATGCGTTACAGCCAATAGTATTAGTGCCTGCAGATTTTCTTACCGGTATAAATGTTATTGCCGTTGAAGTGCATCAGATAAATAATATTAGTTCGGATATGTCGTTCGATCTTCAATTAAATGCATACAATAATTTTGTGCCTCAATTGTTACGTCAGCCTTATCTTCAGATGGTTGCCGATTCAGCAATAACAATTCGTTGGAGAACTAATGTTTTATGTCAAACAGCAGTTCTTTATGGTAATGATCCGGATTCGTTAAACTTTACACTGACGGATTCTGTAAACGTGATTGATCATGAGATAAGATTAACGGGGCTTAGTCCTGATACACGATATTATTATGCCGTCAGTGATGGAATAAATATTCTTCAAGGCGATTCAAATAATTATTTTAAGACAGCACCTGTAAAAGGAATGTCAAAGCATGTCAGGATTTGGTCTATGGGTGATACAGGCATCAACACCATTGATCAGAACAATGTAAGAGACGCATTTCTGAATTTTAATGACACCTTGCCAATTGATTTGTTGTATATGTTGGGTGATAACGCCTATTATTCAGGTACAGATCAGGAGTATCAGGATGCATTTTTTCAAAATCACTATGAGGATATTTTAAAAAATATACCCGTCTTTAGTGTTGCAGGTAATCATGAAAATTATACAGCTAATGCAATCACACAAACCGGACCTTATTATGATATTTTCACTTTTCCTAAAAATGGAGAATGTGGTGGTTTGCCTTCCGGTTCAGAAGCATATTACTCCTTCGATTATGGCAACATTCATTTTATAGCATTAGAGACAAATACACTTTCGTTATTGCAAACGGGAAGTGTTATGCTTAACTGGTTACAGAGTGATATTACAGCAACACAACAGAAATGGAAAATTGTAGTGTTTCATAACTCACCATACACCAAAGGTGGTCATAATTCAGATACTGAAACAGACTTGATTTTGATAAGACAAAATATAATGCCTATTCTGGATCAACATAAAGTAGATTTGGTATTGTGTGGGCATAACCATGTGTATGAGCGTTCTTATTTTATGGATGGACACTATGGATTATCGTCAACATTTGATTCAACCATGGTTGTGGACTCTTCTTATGGTCAATTGCCACAACCCTATCTGAAAAAGTCTTCGAAGGATTATAAAGGATTAGTTGTGGTGCAAGCCGGATGCTCAGGTGTTTTAGATCCTGTCGGTCCGGAATGGCCTCATCCTGCAATGAAAAGATATTATGATCAGGAACTTGGTTCATTACTCATTGAAATAGAGGCAGACACACTAACTGTAACATTTGTTGACAACAATGTTGGTGCACCACAGGTGCTTGACGCATTTAGTGTTGTTAAAGAATGTGATGTCGTGCCACAACTTACAGTTCCTGTTACAAAAGTTTGTGTTACTGATGATCCCGTACAATTAAGTGCAACACCTATTGGCGGATTTTTTTCAGGCCTTGGCGTGGTGGATACTGTTTTCAATCCAACTGTTGCCGGGAAAGGGATACATACAATTGCATATACATACAATGATATGTATGGTTGTCATGTTATAGATACAAAAACTATTGAAGTAGTAGGAGGAGTACCTTCACAACCTTCCGGTATTGTTGGTTCAGTTTTGGTTTGCCCTCCGTCAAGTAATGAAGTGTTGTCAATTCAATCATTGCCTGATGCTGATAGTTACATTTGGACCGCTTCTGCCGGGGTAGATTTTACTTCTTCAAATACAGACACCTTAGTTAACTTTGATATAAATGCTGCTCTTCCACAGTACAATATTTCTGTCAGTGCATTAAATATTTGCGGAAGCAGTAGTCCTACTGTAGTCAGTCTTACTTCAGTTAAATCTTTTCCGGTTAGTTTAACAGGAAATGGTGTTGTCTGCCCGGGCGATACTTTTGTTTGTTCTGTAAATGCTTTTAGTAGCCTTTCAACTTATTGGTGGCAAGCAACAGATAATATTTTTTTGAATGGCCAATCTGATATTGTAAATACCTTTAATACTTTACAGGTAAATGCTTCTGTTGACAGTAATTTTGTCTATGGAAGAATTTGTGTTGCAAGCAAAGAAGCTTGTCTGAGGAATAATGCTGTTAGTTGTATTGAGTTAAGCACAAAGCCCGCTGTTCCCGGTGTTATTTCAGGCCCTGCTGCTGTTCTGGGTGGAAGCTCTGGTGTTACTTATAGCATTGCTCCGGTCAATGGAGCAACAGATTATTTCTGGACGGTTACTGGTGATGCTACAGTTGCATCAGGGCAGTTCGGCAATGCCATTACCGTTGATTTTCTTCCTGCTTTTACAGGTGGATATGTGGGTGTTAAAAGCCGGAGCAATTGTGATGAAAGTGTTGAGGTTGCTAAACTTATTAAATCCTATGTTATTCAGGTTGCACAAAATTCGGTTGCACAGAATAAAGTGGCAAATGAGTACAGTCACGATAGACTTATTTCTGTTTATCCGAATCCAATCGGCAATGAAATGCATCTTAGAATGTTGCTGAAAGAATCATCTTTAACGGTTTTAATTATTTTAAAAGATGTAGCAGGTAAAGAAGTCGGAAAATGGGTAAAAAAAGTTTTTCCTGATGAAGATGATATTACTTTAGATGTTTCATTTTTGAGTAACGGAATTTATTATTTATGTGTTACATCTGACAATTTGCATTGGAATGGAGTGGTGCTTAAACAAAAAAATCAATGATAAATTAATGGAAGGCTGATTGTAACTTTTGTGCCTGCACCTAATTTGCTTTGCACTTCAAGTTTTCCGTTGAGGATTTGGATAAGTTCAGAAATAATAACATAACCGAGACCAAATCCTTCTTTGTTATCAGATTGTTCATCTTCCTCATTTGATGGTTGCTTGTTTATCAGTTAAGTGAGTCGTGTTAACTGCTTTTCAGACATACCTTTGCCGTTGTCCTCTATTGTAATTTCATAGTGACTGTTTTGCCTTGAAGAAATTTTTATAAAACCATTTTCAGTAAATTTAGTTGCATTGGAAATTATGTTGTGTAAAATTATTGACAGTAAATTTGAATCGGATTGAATAATATCATCATGAGAAATAGTGCTGACAAGTCTGATGCCTTTATTATAAGTAATGTGCATAAATTGATCAGTAATATCTTCTGCTAATGCACCGATTGCCACACTGGTAATTTGTCTTTCTATACGTTTATTCTGTTGCTTAATCCAGTTTAGTATATTTTCAGCATTTGCGCGAAGTTTATCTGTAGTGAATTCTATTTCTCCTAATAATTCTTTATGTTTTTTGGTATCCATTTCAACATCTTCTCCGGCACCTTTTTTTGCAACCATAGTGATAAATCTTAATGGTGTTATCAGATCATGCGATATTATTGAGATTAGTTTGTCTTTGATTTTAATTGATTCTGACAATTCATTATTGGCTATTTGCAGTTCTGATGTGCGCAAGACTACGTTTTTTTCAAGTATTATATTTTTTCGTCTGATGTTATATGAATAAAGTCTTGCAACAATTATGATGATTAAAAGTGCAAGGCCGGCCATGGCCAGCCAAAACCATATTGTTTCATAATATTTTTTTTCAATCTGAAATGATATTGTCGCTTCAGTATAATCTTTAGAAAGTCCTGTTTGCTTGCGTATATGCAGCTTGTATTTTCCTGTTTTAAGATTTGAAAACTCGATGGCAGATTGATCAGGTAATAAATTGACCCAAAGTTTGTTATAGCCTTCTAATTTATATTCACAGAAAATATTCTCAGGTTGCCCCCAATAAGGGTTTGAAAATTCTACTCTGATTGATTGAACAGACTCCGGAACAAGGATAGAATTTAAAGAATTGTAAATTGAATCATCTGCAATAAATTGATCAATGCTTATTGGGTAATCAGACCGTGGGTCTTCAATTTTTTCAGGATAAAACCAAACCAATCCTTCTACATTAGGCAATGAAACATATCCGTTTTTAAGTCTTAAATAATTTGGGTCGCAGCCACCATTAAATTCAGGGTTAATGATACCATCTTCTTCTGAATAGTGAAAATAAGATATCTGATAGGTCGTATCATTAAAGTAGCGAACTAATTCTTCGAATTTTGTTTTGAATACGCCATTGTTGGTAGCCATCCAAAGATACCCTAATGAATCAAGTACAAAATTATGTACCTGTTTTAATGCTTCAAATCTGCCGTTTGGCACTTTTACAGTCTTGCCATTTTTATACATATAATAGCCACGACCATATGTGCCAATCAGAAGATATTCGTTTATCACCTTAAAGTGATACGTATATTTAAGAGCAAGATCATGTAAAGTATCTAACTTGCCATTCTGAGTATTATAAGCGTAAACCCCTGTATAGTTACATATCCAGAGTTTCCCTTCATATCGCAGCAACTGAAAAATATTAGAGTTTGATTCTTCATTGTCTAATATCTTAAGATATTTTAATGTGTCATTTACAACACAACCAAAACTTTTAATAAGCCCAACCCACAAAGAATCACCTTCTTCATAAAACGAAAGTGGCAATTCGTCTCCGGTATAATAAATGTACTTTTTTGCTTTGGTTTTTGGATTATAACGAACCAATGTGTTGTTTTCAGCATACCAGTAGTCACCTTTTTTGTCAATGTAAATATTTTCGGAATAATTCCTTGTAAGGTGGAGGTTACTTGTTTTGCCTCCATTAATGGTAAATTCTCTGTTCCAATCGGTATATACAGTGCTGTCATTTAATGCTATTTGACAGAAATAAGTGTTGTTGGTGCCGGGTTCGGGGTTCGAGAAGGCTAAGGATTTAAAATTGCGTTTCTTATAAACAAACAATCCGCGTGTATCTGTTCCTGTTAATATCAAATTCTGATCTGCATTATAAATAATGGAAGTAATCAGACAGTTATTAGGAAGTTGGTTAGTCAATTGAATGGTGTTTATCTCATTTACATTTAATGAGTCCGGTAAAAATGAATACAAGTTAAAATCAACCTGAACACATGGGTCGCTATTGTTAAAATTCCAGAATGTGTTGGTGATTTTGCTGGAAAAATTTTTATATGAATTCAGGTCACCATTTAATTTGCATCTAACCAATGACCACGATGCTACATCAACTCTGTATATTTCGGAGTCATTCACAAAAACATAAATATTCCCATTTGCTGAAATATACTTTCGGTTATGCAAATGCTCTAAATTAAGTTCCTTGATATTTTTTTTGCCTTTAATATGTGCAATTCCTTTTTTTGTTCGGACAATGTAAGAGCTGTCTTTTAAAGGGAACATAATTAAAGGGGTTAATATCCAATTTTTGTCAACTGTTATGTTTACATGGGGTGTGGATAGTTCCAGATATGTTTTTAAGTCAGGAAGTGTTCCTTTGATATTAATATAATTAAGCGAATTGATTTTTCCTTTTCTTATCGTGTCAATTGATAAATCTTTAACCTGAAAAATATTTCCACTTGGCTCAATCATAAATTTATCACCATTGGCAGATTTAGAAATGAATAAGTTGAGATAAGGTGTTTCTGAAGTAAAATATTTTTTAAAGTTAATACCGTCAAAACGGGCTAAGCCACTTCCATAAACAACCCAAACATATCCATTTTTCTCAGAAAACAATCCAAGTATATTATTGTCCGGAAGTCCTTTTTTAATGGTGTAATTTTGGATACTATAGCTGTTCTGTGCTGGTAATTTGGAAAAAGAAAATAATAAGATAATTAAAAGAACTCGCAATTTTTGCATATAACTCAAACTGTTGGAATGTTATATGCCCGTGCTGAGTTTTGTAAATCCATTAAGTTATTTACACCTATTTTATCAAATATTCTGGCTTTAAAGGTAGCAACCGTGTTTGATTTTAAATCAAAGTAAGAAGCTATCTCCTTTACACTTTTTCCTTTCAACAGGAGTAGCAGAACTTCTGTTTCTCTTTCCGACAGATTTGAAAACGGATTGTCGCTTTTTCCTTTTGTGACGTTATGCTGCATGTCAAAATATTTTTGACTCACATATTTTCTGCCGGTAAAGAAGAGTTCCATTGCTTTCACTACTTCTTCTTCGCTGCTTTGTTTGTTCAGATATCCCGATGCACCAAGATTGTTCAGTCGTTTGGCAAAGATATCTTCCGGACTCATGGAGTATATCAATATGGGCAGATGTGGATTTTGCTGTTTTATTTCCTGAAAAATTTCAAGTAAATTCCCATCTGCTAATTGCATGTCTAAAATGAGATGTGTAAACTGATGTTTGGCCAAAGATGATAAAATGCCTTTTGATGAATCGGTTTCAACTATATTGAATTTTCCAAAATGTGTTTCTAATAAAAATTTTAAGCCTCGTCTGATAATAACATGGTCATCGGCAATGAGGAGTGATATGTCTGAAAATGCATTCATTTTACAAGTAGGATTTTTAGCACGTTAAAAATACATAAATAATTTAATGTGTAGAGTGATTGCCACAAGTTCTGAGTTTTAAATAAAAAAATATAAAATAATGCAATTAATTATGAGTAGTTTAGAGGGAAAACTCAACTTGTAGTTCTATCTCTACATGTAAAATGTATTTCTTTTAATTATTTTGTTTTAAGAAAGTAGTGCAGTCTATGACTGTCTAAGTGTACAATGATTAAAACCGGATTAATTAATTTTTTCAAGTGAAGAAAATACATGCTAAATAGTAGTAGTCTGTATTATCAATTGAAAATAACTCCTTATTTACTTTAGGTTTTATGTTTGATTGTTACCTATTGAATTCAATATTTAGAAAATAAATTTATATAACTAAAAATCCAAACAAATGATTTCTTCAATTTACCAAAACAAACATCCCTTAGGAAATTTTATAAGGGTAGCAATGAGTTTTCTTATTGCATTACTGTTTGCATTTAATGTACAAGCGCAAACGACCGTTACTATCGGTGCCGGTTCTCAAAGTGGTACTCAATCTAATAGTGCTTCTGGCGATTGCGGACCAATGTATCGCTCTACAAACTCAAGTAATTTTGTCTATTCAAGGCATCATTATTTATTTACCCAATCTGAGATTGCCGTAGCAGGTATTCCAAGCGGAAATCAAATTACCAAACTTGCCTGGTTTAACCAAAATGGAGCAGGCACCAATTCGCCATGTGTGTTTCAAGTATGGATGAAAAACTCATCTCTGACAGATGTTGGTGCAGGCGGACAATTATGGTCCAATCTTACATCCGGTTCAACACTAGTTTATAATAACAGTGCCCATACTGTACCGGCTACTGTTGGTTGGCATGATGTTGTTTTAAGTACTCCTTTTACATATACAGGTGGTGCTATAGAGATTTCAGTAAATTTTGATATTTCAAGTGGCTCAAGCCCATATACCACAGCAGGATTTTCATGGAATAAAGATCCAATTAGTGGTAGAACCTTGTCTTATGTAGGAAGTTCAGCTCCCGGCACTACATTACCCAACTTGCGCACCGTACGAGCACAAATTCAGATGACTTATCAATCAGGAGTGCCTTGTACAGTGCCTCCAACACCGGGTGTGGCTGCAGCAGCACCCTCGTCAGGTCTGTGTTTAGGAAACAATGTGGTTCTTTCATTAACTGGAAATAGTCTAGGCACAGGACAAACTTATCAATGGCAGGAGTCAACAACTATTGGTGGTCCCTATACAAATATTGGAGCCTCGTCTAATTCTTCTGTTCTCAATATTTTAGCTTCTAGTACCAAATACTATCAGTGTGAAGTGACATGCAGTGGTAACAGCCAGATTAGTACTCCGGTTTTGGTAACAGTTAATCCTAGTTTTCCCGGTGGTAATTATACTATCAATTCAGCCCTACCTACTGGAGGTTCAAATTTTCAGACTTTCAACGATTTTAAAAATGCACTCAATTGCGGAATAGCCGGTGCTATAGTAGTGAATGTTGTTGCCGGCAGTGGCCCCTATAATGAACAAGTTGAGTTTGGTGAAATTACAGGTGTTTCATCTGTAAATACAATAACTATAAATGGTAATGGCAATGTTTTAACTTATGGTGCAACTGTAAGCACAGCACCCGGTACACTAGTGCTCAATGGTACGGATTATATGACAGTAAATAATCTGACTGTAGAAGGCACCGGAGCAACCTATGCCTTGGTATGTCACCTTTGGAATGATGCAGACAATAATACCTTTAGTAATTGTACTTTTAATGCACCTGCTAACGGAACAAGTACTACAATGGTTCCATTCTCCATCAGTGGTTCTGCTACTTCTGGTACAACTTCTGGTAATAGTGGTATCAACAATATTATTACTGGATGTACTATGTTTAGTGGCTATTATAATACTACAATTGTAGGAAACAGCAGCACACCGGCCACAGGCAATCAGGTTATAAATTGTAATATTCTGGATCAATATTTCTATGGAATCTATTGTCTTTATCAGGATGGTGTTGTAATTAGAGGTAATACACTTTCTAGACCCACAAGAACTTCGTTAAGCACCTATTATGGAATTTATATATCAACAGGTAACTCTAATGTTTTGGTAGAAAAGAATAAAATCAGAAATACATTTGCAACAAACCCGGCAAGTACCAGTATTCAATATTCAATTTATTGTACGGTTGATGCTTCCATTGGAAATGAAAACAAGTTTTATAATAACTTGATTTCTGATATTAATTCTAATGGGACAGTTTACGGATTTTATATGAGTGGCAGTGACTACTGGCAAGCTTATCATAATACTATTTCATTGGACGATGCATCTTCAACAGCTACCGGTACAACTTACGGATTCTACTGTACGGGGTCATTAGCTTATGATGTTAGAAATAATATTGTGAGCATTAGCCGAGGTGGAACCGGAACAAAGTATGATGTTTACTATTCCAATCCTTCAGCAGCTACAAGCGATTATAATGACTTGTATATGAATGCTTCAGCAGGTACTAATAATATTGGGTATAATGGTACGGCATATACAACATTGGCAGCATGGCAGTCGGGCAGTGGCAAAGACGCTAATAGTGTAAGTGTAGATCCACTCTATGTTGCCCCCGGCACTTACGATTATACGCCAAGCAATGGCTTGGTAAACGATGCCGGAACTCCAGTAGGTGTTACTGATGATATCAATGGTGCACCACGTTCTCTCACTTCACCTGATATGGGTGCTTATGAATTTTCATTGGGTGGATTGGATGCAGGAATAACCTGGTTTACTCCAACAAGTCCATCAAGTCCAGGATTAAAAACCATAACTGTAAATATTGATAACACGCAGGCTCAAACCATCAATAGCATTCAACTTTCCTATAGTGATGGCGGTGCTCCGGTAGTGCAAACATTTACCGGATTAGGACTTACCTCAGGCAATAACACCAACCTGTCGTTTACAACACAATACAATTTAGTCAGCAGTGTAACCATGACGGTAAATATATTGGCCGTAAATGGTGGAGCTGATGCTACATCCGGAAATAACACTGACTCATATTATTTATGTCTGGCACCTTCTGGAACTTATACCATCAATAGTGCCTTGCCAACAAGTGGAAGTAACTTTCAGACTTTTGATGATGCTATACAGGCTTTGAGTTGTGGAATTACAGGTCCTGTTGTATTTAATGTTGTTGCAGGTTCAGGTCCATACAACGAACAGGTAGTTATTCCGGAAATCAGTGGTGCTTCATCAGTAAACACCATTACGTTTAATGGAAACGGTAATACTTTATCTTTTAACGGTGTTGTGAGTAATCCAAATACTTTGGCATTAAATGGTGCAGATTATATTACTTTCGATAGTTTGAATATTGAAGCCACCAATGGTACTTATGGCATTGCATGTCACCTTTATGGAGGAGCAGACAGCAACACATTTTCTAAATGTACATTCACTACATCTATTACAGGAACAACTACTGTTCTTGCAGCATTAGTTGTAAATGGCAGTGCAACTACAAGTACAACCACCGGATTGTCCGGTAGTGGTAACGTGTTTAGTGATTGTGAAATGATTGGAGGGTATTATGGCACAGTGATTACCGGTTTAACCACATCCCCTTATAATTTAGATAATCAAATTATAAACAGCACCATTCGCGATTTTTATTTTTATGGTATCTATCACTCCTATTGTAGAAATACCATTGTAAGTAACAATATCATTGAACGCCCTAACAGAGCCAGCACCAGCACAACTTATGGTATTTATATGAGCACAAGTTCCTATAATATTTTAGTGGAAAAGAACAGAATCAGAAAACTGTTTGATGCTATACCTTCAAGTACTTCAACTGCATATTGCATGTATAATACAGCCAGTGGTGCTGCCGGTTTTGAAAATAAATGGATTAATAATTTAGTATATGACATTGAGTCAAGCGGAGCTTTGTATGGTCTGTATTGCCCATCATATAACTATGTACATATCTATCACAATACTATTTCATTTGATGATGCCGGTGCAACAGGCACAACCTCAACCTATGGTATTTATGCCTACGGAACATCAACAGAAGTTAAGAACAACATCATATCTATAACACGTGGTGGTACAGGAACCAAGTATTGTCTGTATTTTGGCACAAATACTGCAGTAGCTAGTAATAATAATGATTTGTATATTAATGCACCATCCGGTAGCAATAATATTGGCTATTCTTCCGGTGCACATGCAACATTTGCCAACTGGCAAGCTGCCAACGGTGGTGCCTGGGATCAGAACAGTCAAAGCGTGAATCCTAATTTTGCCAATATTGCGTTAGAGAATTACAAACCTACTAATGTGGCATTGGATAATATTGGTGCAGCTTTAGGTGTAACAGATGATATCACCGGTGCATTGCGTAACATGACAACTCCTGACCCCGGTGCTTACGAGTTTGCAGCAGCAAATAAAGACATTGGCGTTTCTGCTTTCATTGGACCTAACCCTGATGGATGTTTTACCAATGCTGAAACCATTGTGGTAGAAATCAAGAATTTTGGTGTTCAGAACTTAGATTTCTCTATAGACCCGGTTACTGTTAATTGTGTGATTACCGGTCCGGTCAATACAACAGTTAGTGCAACATTGTCTTCAGGAACATTAGCTTCCGGTGCAACCATGAACGTTTCATTATCACCAACAGTAGATGGAACAGCAAACGGTACCTATACGTTGAATGCATCAACTTCAATGGTTAGCGATGGCGATAATACCAATGACGCTTTACCTGCCATCAGTATAACAGTAGGTCCAATAGCTGGAACTGCCAGTATATCGGTTTCAAGTCTATGTGTTAGTGGTGATCCTGTTTTATCACTTACCGGACATTATGGTGGCGATATTCAATGGCAACAGTCAACTGTCAGCGCTACTGGTCCCTGGACAAACGTAGGAACTAATGATTCTACTTATACTCCCGGCACTGTAACTCAAAGTACATGGTATCAAGCATTGACGGTTTGTAATAGTAACACCGCAACATCCAATGTGGTTGCTGTAACGGTAAATAATCCACAGATTAATAGTTTAGTTCCCGGAACACGTTGTGGTTATGGACCTGTTACTTTAGGTATTAATGCTAATATGGGTACAACAGGAAATTGGTACACCAACTCATCTGGAGGTACACCTATTGCAACAGGAACCACATATACTACTCCCAATCTTAATACTACTACAACTTACTATGTTTCACCAAGTTCTGGTGGAGCAAATGGACTAACCATCCCCGGTGATGGTGACTGGGATCATGTCACTTCATCAGGTAGCTATCAGACGACCTTAATCACTGGTTCCTTTATGATTTTAACGGTTACCCAACCATTCACTTTAGAATCTTTTGACATTTATCCTTCTGCTGCTTTAGGTACAGCATTCGGCATAGAAGCAAGAACAACTAGTGCTTCAGGCCCAATGTTTGAAAGCTATTCGGGAAATACAACCGTTGTAAACTCCGGTACACCCACAGTGGCTCAAACGGTTAATGTAAATTGGGTATTACCAATAGGTACCTATTATATTGGGTTTGTTGGTACTAACCCAAATTCATGGCGCTCAGGTTCTGCTACACATTCTTTACCTTGGGTATTGCCGGGTTATGCATCACTAGATTATGATCTTACACCAAATTATCAATATTATTTTTATAATTTAAAAATTTCTACAGGTTGTGAAGGAGTTCGTGTACCTATTACTGCCACAGTAACTGCTCCACCTGCACTTAGTGTTACTACTCCAGACCCTACATTGTGCCCTGGTGGAACAACTTCAGTTAATGTAAGTAGTATTAATGATCCGAGTTATACTTATTCATGGACAAGCAATCCAAGTGGATTTACAGCTTCAGGTACCGGTCCACATAATGTAAGTCCAACAATAACTACACAATATATTGTTACAGCAACTGATAATACAGTAGGGCCTAATGCCGGTTGTGTTGCAGTTGACAGTGTTGAGATAGTTACCGGTGCTACTTTAACAGCAGGCACAGTCACTTCATCAGATACTGCATTTTGTGTAGATGGTATTCCAACATTATCTGTTACCGGTGCCGATGGTGGCACCATTCAGTGGCAGCAATCAACAGTAAGTGCATCCGGTCCATGGACCAATGTAGGTACCGATGATGTGGTTTATGCTCCAGGTTCAGTTACGCAAACCACCTGGTATCAGGTAATGGTACATTGCCAGTCATCACAAGTTTATTCCAACGTAGTTCAGGTTACAGTAAACAATCCTCAAATTTCAAACAGCAATGGTGATACTCGTTGTGGACCAGGTACGGTGACTCTTTCAGCTACACCATCAAGTGGTACTGTAAATTGGTTCACACAACCTACAGGTGGAACAGCAATAGCAACCGGTAATACTTATTCTCCTAATATCAGCAGTACAACTACTTATTATGCTTCAGCATCTACCGGAGGTGGTACTGAATCGGCTGCCCGACCAACCTATTTAACAACGGCTAATACTCGGGGTAATGGTTGGGGATTGGTATTTGATGTAGTTAATAGCCCAATTGTGCTTCAATCTGTAACCGTTTATTCAGTGACAACAGGTGGTACAATGTCCGTAGATTTAACCGATAATAATGGTGTTGTATTGCAAACTGCAGGGCCTTTTACATATCCTGCAGGAAGTGTTTCTTCACCAGTTCCGGTAGTTTTACCAGTAAACTTTACTGTACCTGTTGGAACCGGCTACCGTATTCTTTCAGCAAGCACATCGGGTGGTAACCTGATTAGAGAAACAACAGGTATATCAGGTACATGGCCCTATACTTCAGCCAGTAGTAATGTTGTCGTAACAAG
>DKKR01000083.1:0-177 GCA_002455375.1 Bacteroidetes bacterium UBA6661 | reverse complement strand
TTGGACACCGGGTGGTAGTGGAGCAAGTATAGTAGTAGCCCCCGGTACAACCACGACTTACACATTGAATGCCATTGATAATACCGCAGGACCTTATAGCCAGTGTACTGCAATTGCCACTCAGCTTGTTTCAGTCGTAAGCGCCAATCCACCTATTCCAATTGCAAATTCAGGTGG
>DKKR01000007.1:15869-50118 GCA_002455375.1 Bacteroidetes bacterium UBA6661 | reverse complement strand
GCAGTGCCCGGACCTACACCTGATACTGAAATAAGATGACGGAAAAGCTGTCTTTCATCTTCATCGGCAAAACCAAAAAGCAGGTGTGCATCTTCTTTGATAGATAGATGCGTATAAACTTTAGCACTTTGTGCATCTTTAAGTTTTGAATAGGTTTGCAGTGAGACCTGAAGCTGATACCCTACGCCATTGGCTTCAACAACAAGGTAGGTGGCAGTTGCATGGGTTATTTTTCCTGATATATAATCGTACATTTTTTTATAAATTTTTCTACTGCTATAAAATCGCGACCTCAAACGTACGGAAAGTTAGCGAGTTGATAAATTACTGAACTATTGAATTGCAGTGGGCACTTTCATGCCTGTTTCCTTTTGCCGTTTGCGTTTTTTCACGCCATGCTGGTTTTCTTCCCTGATATTCCAACACCCAATCGCAAATGTTGCGAAATGGAATACCATACTTTTATCCAAGTTCCCCCTTAGCTGTAGTTGCCTGTTAAATACTCGGCAACAATTTGCTCTTTTGTTCTTCTTTTCTTGACACATTTTGTGCGAAATAAAGTTAATAATTCTGTCAACCTATTTCAGAAAAAGTCATTTCGCTTTTTTCGCCATTCTTCGGTCTTAATATGTAAAGTTTTTATAGTCTGCTAAGTTAAGTTTTATATCGTCATTGTCGTTATTGATGTGTATGCAGAAAGCAAAGTACTTAACGTACAATGTAAAAATAAAAATGATATGGTGAGAATATAAAAGGTCAAAGAAAATACAGCATGAAAATGTTCTATGCCCATGCTATTAGCCCTGATGTATTTCTGCAAAGTTTTTGTGTATGAGCATTGCCATGCAGCGGGGCGGCAGCAAGAGGTAATGCATGATGAGGTTACAGTAGTTAGTACTTCAAAAAAAATTAATTGCTCAATGACAAAGATAAACCACTACTGTTGTTTTCTGCTCTGTGCGTCAATGACGGCAATGGTTACCATGTTNNAGTAGTTTGTATGCAATGTTTCCGGCATCGAGGTTTGGAAAGATGAGTGTGTTGACACCACCGTTGATGAGTTCGCAGAAAGGATAACTGTCATGCAGCATCTGCATGTTGAGTGCAAAGTTTGCCTGCATTTCGCCATCTACTATCATGCCGGGAAATTTGTCGTGAAGTATTTCTACAGCTTTTCTGATACGTACGGCAGAGGGGTCATTTGATGTACCGAAGTTTGAGAATGACAGGAGTGCAATTCGCGGCTTGATGTTGAATTGCTGAACAGCTTTGGCAGTGAGCAGGGTTATTTCAACTAAATCTTCTGATGTGGGGTTTACATTAATGGTGGTGTCGGCAAAGAACAAGGGGCCTTTTTTTGTCATCATGATATACATACCTGCAACGCGTGTTCCATGTTCCTGCACACCAATGATTCGTAGTGCAGGGCGAATGGTGTCGGCATAATTACGTGTGAGACCGGAAATAAGTGCATCGGCCTGTCCGGTTTCTACCATCATGGCACCATAGTAGTTTCTTTCGCGCATTACTTTTTTAGCTTCGTAAACGGAGAAACCTCTGCGTTTTGCTTTTTCGAAAAACAGTTCGCCAAAGGTATTGAGATGCTCTGTGTCAATACGCGGGTCAACAATAGGTATGTCGGTTATGTCAATGTGATTTTCTGTGACGATTTGTTTTATGCGTTCGCGGTTGCCCAACAGGATAGGCCGTGCAATGCCTTCTTCTTTGACTTGTTGTGCAGCTTTCAGAATTTTGTAGTTGTCGGCTTCTGCAAAGACTATGCGCTGCGGATTTTGCTTGGCTCTTGTTACGATGGCACGAATGAGTTTATTGTCGAGGTTGAGGCGCTTTTTGAGGTCTTCTACATAGTGTTCCCAGTTGGTAATGCTAACCTGTGCCACACCCGTTTCCATAGCCGCACGTGCAACGGCAGGTGCAACGGTATAAATCAATCTTGGGTCGAGTGGTTTGGGGATGATATATTCGGGACCGTATTGCAGATTTTTTGCGTTGTAGGCAAGGTTTACCATTTCTGGAACGGGCTGTCGTGCCAACTGCGCAATGGCATGCACCGCTGCCAGTTTCATCTCTTCGTTGATTTTTGTTGCACGAACATCTAATGCTCCTCTGAATATAAATGGGAAACCGATTACGTTGTTTACCTGATTGGGAAAATCGCTGCGACCTGTTGCCATAATTACATCTTCGCGTGCACTCTTGGCATCGGGATAAGTAATTTCCGGATTTGGATTGGCCATAGCAAAAACTACAGGTTTGTCAGCCATTGATTTGAGCATGTCTGCACTCAGGATATTTCCTTTGCTGAGACCGATAAATACATCGGCACCATGCATAGCTTCTTCAAGTGTGTTAATGTTTCTGTCGGTTGCAAATTCGCTTTTGTTTACGTCTAATCCTTCACGGTCTTTTCTGATGACACCGGTGCTGTCGAGCATGGTGATGTTTTTTTTCTGTGCACCAAGCGAAACAAAAAGTTTGGTACATGAGATTGCTGAAGCACCTGCACCATTGACAACAATTTTTACATGATTAATTTTTTTGTTTACAATATCCAACGCATTAATGAGTGCTGCACCTGAGATGATGGCAGTGCCATGCTGATCGTCATGCATAACAGGAATATTCAACTCATTTTTTAAGCGACTTTCAATTTCAAAACATTCAGGAGCTTTAATGTCTTCGAGGTTTATACCACCGAATGTTGGTGAAATGGCTTTTACTGTTTTTATAAAATCGTCAACGTTAGTTTGATTGATTTCTATATCGAACACATCAATGTCTGCAAATATTTTAAACAAAAGCCCCTTACCTTCCATGACAGGCTTTGATGCTTCGGGGCCAATGTTGCCAAGGCCAAGAACGGCAGTGCCGTTAGAAATTACGGCAACAAGATTTCCTTTGGCTGTGTATTTATAAACGTTGTCAATGTCTTTTTCAATTTCAAGGCAAGGCTCTGCAACACCAGGCGAATAGGCTAAGGATAAATCGCGTTGTGAGCTGTATGGTTTACTGGGTATCACTTCAATTTTACCGGGACGACCGGATGCATGATAATCGAGTGCTTCTTTATTAACTGACATAGTTATTTTTTTTCAATGTGCTAAAGTAATGAATACAGTATCACGTTATGGCAGTAAATAAACAGATGAGATACTGAATTAAATCAGCTTAAATTCTATATTAAATCTAAAAACCGATTTTGGCAGCAGGTGTTTTGAGGAGTGCCATACTCAATGCAGTGAATGCTGCTTCGCGTCCTTTATGTCCATGTGTGCCTCCACAACGCTCAAGTGCTTGTTGTTCGTTGTCCGTAGTTAAAACACCAAAAATTACAGGCTTGCCAAATTTTAATGATACATGATTCAGACCATTGGCAACTGCATGACAGATAAAATCAAAATGACGTGTCTCGCCCTGAATGACACAACCCAAGGCAATAACAACATCCGGTGAATGATGTTGAAAAAGCCATTGCGCACCGGCAGTGAGTTCGTAGCTGCCCGGAACCTGAATGGAGATGAGATTGTTTTCTTTTACAGATGACTTTTTTAAAACCTCAACTGCACCATCAAAAAGTTTTGAAGTGATTTTGTTGTTCCAGCTTGCTGTAACAATTCCTACTTTTACTGAAAAGGCATCAGGATATTCAGCGGGGTTATAAAGAGAATTGTTTTCCTGATATAATGCCATGAAATATTAGTTCATGTGTGCTTCTGCACGCGCCATGTAGGTTGCAATCTGACGTGCTTCGGTAGAATTCGGGAAGTCTCTTTTTATTCTGTTATAAATATCATAGGCAGATTTATAGTCGTTGTTCAACTCAAAAATCATTGCCTGTTTCATCAGATAAATAGGTGCTGTGAATTGATTCTGATCATAATCAGACGCTTTTTTATAAAAGCTCATAGCTTCTTCTTTATTGCCTTTTTCCATGTAGGCATCACCAATACATCCTAATGCAATGGCTCCTGTTATATCATCTTCCGCATCGTATTTAGATAAAGCAGCAATAGCATCATCATACTGTCCTTTGCGCAACAAACTTACACCAAGGTAGTAGTGTGCCAGATTAGCAGACTTTGATGAACCATAGCTTGAAATAATTTCTTCAAAGCCGGGAAAATTTCCATCACCTTTGATCGCTTTATCCAATGAATCGTTTTTGAAATAATATTCTGCCATGAACATTTGTTTCTCGGCATTAGCCTGCTGTGGCTTTACGATAAATTGATTGTATGCAAAATATCCGCCAACCAATAATACTGCAACAACAAGAATTATAGTTAAACTTTTTTTGTTTTCGTGTATATAGGATTCTGCCCTATCAAAGGATTCTTCTACATCAAAACCGGTTGATTTTTTATCAGTCATTGTTTCTGCAAAAATTTGAGCGGGCAAAGATAGTTTTTTTTCTGAAATAACAGGCATACAAATATAACGCCTAATTTACTCAATTTCAATTATTTAATTGGCCTGCAGTAAATATCAAAATGTTGTTCGGCAAAGTTATAATCTTCAGTAATGTTTTCCTGAGTGTCAACTCTTATACATTGGTAATTTAATTCATTTAATATATGAATGAGCTCTTTAGCAGAGGAGCCTGCTCTTTTAAGCAATGACTCGCTGACTTCAATAAACATTTCAGGCTTTAAATTTCGAAAGGTATTTACACCACCTTTCAGGACAAAAACTTCAAATCCTTCTGTATCGATTTTCAGAAAATCAAGTTTTGACAGATTATGTTCAGCAACAAACTTATCAATCGTTGTGACAGCAACTTTTATAGCATTGTTTGCATCTTTACTGATAAAGGCTCCACCGGAATGATTGTTTCCATGAGAGATTAAATTTAATACGCCAACCTCATCACCCATTCCTTCATTAAAAAGAGTAATGTTTCTAAAGCTATTGAGACTTACATTTGTTTTCATTCTTTCAAAAACAGCAGGTGATGGTTCAAATGAAAATATTTGGCCACGCCCATTTAACTTTTTGGCCATTTGCAATGTGGTATCTCCTATGTTGGCACCTATGTCCAGAATGTACGAGTCCGGTTTAATAAAACCGAGAAGACTTTCTCTGTCAAAATCAATGTGATCTTGCATTCCAAAATAGATACCATGATCAAGATAATCGTTAATGTGTAATTGATAGTTAATTCCATTTCTGGTACAATTACGTATGGTGCCGGGTTTGTATAAATACTGACTACCAACTAATTTTCGTGCAATGCTATGTTTGTTTTGTGATTGTTGAACTAACCATTTTTCCACCATTGGTATTTTATTTACCGCACGTAATGTATCTAACAATCGAGTCTTAATTGATATTGCCATTCTATAATGTCACTTTAAAAAACAAAAATATAGAAATGGCAGCAGATAGGTATCAATTTAAATACTACTAATTCTCTGAAAGTATATTACTCAATTGAATAACCCTATTAAGATTTTTTTATGTTGAAGGTAGTTTGCTAAAAATCGCAAATAATAACAGGCTATTGCAGATTTGCATTTTCAGCTTCACGCATACGAGTGATTTGTTTTGTTTCGGCAGCGTTAATATCTACCTGATAATACTTAGCCCAACCATTGTTGAGTGAAAAAACTATTTGCTTACTCAGAACTTTTTCAAGCCAAAGTGGAACAAAAAAACCTCTGTCGGGGCGTAGATAGTTATAATAATGATGATCGTTACAAGCAGCATCATCATAAGCATGTCGTGCAGCAAAGTCACCACAAAAAGTTGCCCAGGGAAGTCCTACACAACCTAATACAAAATGCAACCATTTTTTATTTTCGTCACGTGCAATAGTTGGCAATAAATCACGCGTACAATCTATGCGTCCAGGCCAGTACTGAACAAATTCGAGATCTTTTAATTTCGGAAATTTTTGTTTGAATTTTCTGATAACACGGTCAATAACTATTGAGGAGTTAACATCTTGTTTTGAAAAGGTTGTCAGCATATCTCCTCCACCTAACAATAAACGGTTGCTTCCCAAAAGTCTGAAGTAGGAATAAACAACATCAGTATCCCAACACTGAAACTTGCCTGCTGGAAACATGTCGGTAATCATGGCATCACTCATGGGCTCACTAACAGAAAGGAATGTTTGTGCATGATATACCTTGTCTGCATAGTGTGTCAATTCATGTTGTAATTTATCCGCACAAAAAATAACCTGTTCAGCTTTAACAGAGCCTAAGTGTGTTTTGACACAATGATCTTCTATTTTAACCACTTCTGACGACTCATAAATTTCAACACCATTTTCAAGCAACAGCTTTTTCATCCCCTGACAATACAAAAGTGCATCAATACCAAAAGTGCCTGTATAACGAACGGCACCCGAATATGCATCAGAGCCAATAATACTTCTAATATTCTCTTTGCTATAAAGTTGTTGATCAAACTTCAATAATTTTCTGGACTCCATTTCTTCAATAATATCTTGCCACCCACCTTTGCCAATACCTAAAAATAAACTATCCTGAACCTGAAAATCGCATACTATTTTATTAGTCTCAATGATATGATGCATCATTATTACTCCGGTAGTTGCAATTTTCCAAAGGTCTGAAGCACCTGTAATTCCGAATCTGCGAATCAGCTGTGACAACTCCAGTTCACTGTCGGGAGTCAAGAATCCGGCACTTTTACCTGATGTATCGCCACCACAAATATTCTTTTCGAGAATAACAACTTTCAGCTGTTTATCCATGAGCCTGTGTGCAGCAGCCAGGCCTGCAGCACCTGCACCGACAATAACAACATCAGCCTTAATGTCACCTTTAAGTGGTGGCAGAATTGATTCTTCTGTTCCAAGTAAGGTAGTGAACCACCAGTTTTGTAATTTCATATAGATACAATTTAAAAAATGGGTAATCTGTAGTTTTTGAGGTTAATTGTATTCAGCAAACTTAAATTTGTTTTCTGAAAAATATATTAATGTAAAATAAATTAACAAATAGCAGAGCAAAAGGTAGCTATATATAAAGCTTCAACCTTTTTATTCAATTTTAAAGTTGTATTTCTATTTTTACGGCAATAATTTACAAAAGTAAAATGGTGTTAAATTTTAAAATAGAAAGAACTACCTCTCAGGATTTTAACTTCCTAAAATTAGTAGCAGAATTGGATAAAGATTTAAAAATTAAAAATGGCACTAAGAATGATTTCTTTGCACAATACAATAAATCAGATACCATTAATCATGTTATAGTGGCTTACATCAAAGAAAAACCTGTAGGCTGTGGCGCATTTAAAGAGTTTGATTCAGATACTGTTGAGCTAAAAAGAATGTATGTGGTGCCTGATTTTCGTTGTCAGGGAATTGCGTCTGAAATATTAAATGAGTTGGAAAAATGGGCATCAGAGCTTCAATATAAAAAATGTATTCTTGAAACCGGTGACAAAATGAAAGAAGCTATTGGACTTTATCAAAAACATCAATTTGTAAAAACCAAAAACTACGGCCAATATGAAAACATAACAAGTAGTTTATGTTTCAAAAAGTCCATAGGTAATAAAAATTAATAATACATTTTAAAATAATAATTTTCTAATAAACATTTACACTCATAACACAAATGAATAAAACAAGACTTGAAGCATTCAGCGATGGTGTTCTTGCAATCATCATTACCATCATGGTTTTAGAATTAAAAGTACCACATGAAACAAGTATTAAAGCACTGCTCATTTTATGGCCGGTATTTTTCAGTTACCTCATCAGTTTCATCTATGTTGGTATCTATTGGGGAAATCATCATCATTTACTACATACAGTACATCATGTAAACGGTAAAATAATCTGGGCAAATATGGGTTTGCTCTTTTGTCTATCGTTACTACCCTTTACAAGTGCGTGGATGGGGGAAAATATTCCTGAAAAAATTCCATTGATGTTATATTCAATAAATCTTGCAGTTTGTGCTGTTGCTTTTTATTTTCTTCAAATGTGTGTTTTACCGCAATATAAAACCACAAGTAAACTGATTGATGCCGTAAAGAAGCAAAAAACAAAAGGAATGATTTCGTTAGGTATATATATAGCAGCAGCAGTGGTATCATTTATAATGCCATGGTTAAGTATAATACTAATTATTATTCCGGCAATACTTTGGGTTATTCCGGATAAAAATATTGAAGAGGCATTTGTTGAAGAACACAAAGAATAAGTTTCATCAGAGATAACGCATTAAACTAAACCCATTGCGTTAGTTTTTCTTTTTCATCCAAATAAATGAGTAAGAATTAATTCAACTTACTTATTCTAATTACCCAACAGCATTTATTATGTTCTTGTGGCTGTAATCATCAATAATTGACAACTTACTGACAAAAATCAGTAAATATTAAAAGTATTTGTTTACTTTTATTAAATTCTTTAATTACTTTTGTGCCATTATTTAAACAAACACACAATATTATGCAAACAGAAGTTGACAACGTTTTAAACGTAACACTACTAGAACCAAGAATGAAGCACCCTACCATTTTTGCCCGCTTTGATGAACTGAATCCCGGAGAGAGTTTAACTATTCATAACGATCACGACCCCAAGCCTCTTTACTATCAGCTTTTAGGTGAACGTGGCAACATATTTACATGGGAATATCTGGAGCAGGGTCCGCAATGGTGGAAAGTAAAAATCTCAAAACGCATAAGTGGTGAAAGCGATGAGACACTTGGAGAAATTGTAGCGAAAGACATGCATAAAGCACAGATTTTCAAGAAATATGGAATTGATTTTTGCTGTGGTGGTAAGAAAACAGTTAAAGAAGCTTGTGAAGAAAAAGGAATTGATGTTACATTAGTTGAACAAGAATTACAGAAAGCAGGAAAAGTAGTTTCTAACAGACCGTTACCTTATAATGATTGGAATCTTGATTTTCTGGCGGATTACATTGTGAACACGCATCACACTTATGTAAAAAACAATCTTCCGGAAATCAGCGGATATGCAGCTAAAGTTGCAAGAGTACATGGCAGTAATCATCCTGAGTTATTAAGAATAAATCAATTGGTTGAAGCAATCAGCTCAGAGTTTTCATCACATTTAGTAAAAGAAGAGCAGGTGTTGTTTCCCTATATTAAACGTATGGTAGAAGCAAAAAACAACAAAGAATCTGTTCAACAATCATCATTTGGTTCAGTAAAAGGGCCAATAAATATGATGGAGATTGAACATGAATCAGCAGGTAAAAATATGAGCGAAATAAGAACACTCAGCAATGATTTTACTTTACCGGAAGATGCCTGTGCAAGTTACAGTTTACTATTTAGATTACTTGAAGAATTTGAAGAAGATTTACATACCCATGTGCACCTGGAAAACAACATTCTTTTTCCAAAAGCACTTGCTCTTGAAAAAGAATTAGTAACAAAGTAAAAAAAATAGTTGATTAATATTATTTTATAGTTCATTTAATTCCGGTAGTGTTTCATTAAATCTGACATAGACGAAAAGTCAATAAATACAGAGCAGCAGAAAGGTATGGTTTGTTATGTTTGTGATACCAGATGCAGTTTTCGCTCTGTATTTATGTCAGATTAATTCTTACTGAAAATTATTCTGACTTTTTAATACAAACTTTATAAAGTCTATTTTTCCAAAATCAAAGTATGCTGAACACTAAATTTTAAAAATCACACAATGGAAAATACTATCAAGCCGGCACTTCAAGCATGGACATCAGGAAGAGTGAGCGGATTTTACGGCAAAGAGTTACTAAATCTCAACAATGGCACCGTCAAGTTAGTAAAAGTAGATCCCCATGCTAAGTATCCGGAACATATACATCCCGACAAAACCGAATACGCATTTGTTTTAGAAGGTAATCCGGAGCTTTTTATTGAAGGCAGTCATTATTCAGGTCAGCCGGGTGAATTTTTTATTTTTCCATCAGCAAAAAAACATGCCATACAAAATAATACACCTTCGGAATGTACATTACTGATTGGTGCTATTACGGTTTGAAATATTGAATCTAATTATTACCTTAGTAAAATAAT
Organism: Bacteroidetes bacterium UBA6661; assembly: GCA_002455375.1. GTDB lineage: Bacteria > Bacteroidota > Bacteroidia > AKYH767-A > OLB10 > OLB10. The sequence continues at coordinate 40,077 of DKKR01000007.1, read as the reverse complement.
GCACGGTTAAAAAATGTTTTCCGATGACTATAAATGCCAATACCAAAATCGCAACAATATTAAAACAGCATCCCGATGCACTTGATGTGATAGTAAGTATCAGTCCTAAGTTTGAGAAACTACGCAATCCGCTATTAAGAAAAATTATGGCAGGACGAACAAGTCTAGCTATGGCATCAAAAATAGGCGGATGTAGTGTAAATGATTTTTTTGTGAAACTGAAACCATTAGGTTTTGAGATTGACAGCACAACTCAAGTAATAGAGAAAGCAGCAACCGGTAAAATGCCTGAGATTTTCACTTCATTAAAAAAGGAACAGATAGTTTCACTTGATGTAAGGCCTGTGTTAGCTGCCGGTAGTGATCCTTTAAACCTTATTCTTGAAAATGTCAACAGCTTAGAAACCGGAAAATGTTTAAAAATAATAAACACATTTGAGCCCACTCCACTCATCATCATGTTAGAGAAAAAAGGTTTTGTAACTTATACGGATACCATTAATGATGAACTCATAGAAACCTATTTCTACAAAAAATCCGACAGCAAAAAAGAAATAATTCCTGTAATCAATACTTCGGGTGGATGGGATGAAATCATACAACAGTACAACAATAAACTTCAGACTATTGATGTACGTGCTCTGGAGATGCCGCTTCCCATGCTAACAATTTTAGAAGCATTAGAGAAATTGCCATCTGATCATGCATTATATGTTTATCATAAACGTATTCCTGTATTTTTGCTACCCGAATTAGCTGAGAAGAAATTCGATTATCGAATAAAAGAAATTTCTGATGGTGAAGTACATCTGCTTATTTTCAAGTCGTAATGAATTAAAATATGATCATTACTGATTCTATAAAAACAACATCTTATAAAGTGGTGTTGCCATTTTATATTTATGCTGCATTTGCTTTTTTACTCTCTGCAATACTACTATTAACATCTTCTTCTGCCTTTACAGATCATTATTTTCAGCCTCACATCTTAGCCATCACTCATTTGATGGCATTGGGTTGGGGTACCATGATAATATTAGGTGCCAGTCATCAGCTTGTACCTGTATTGATTGAAGGAAAACTTTACAGCAATGCATTGGCATATACTTCATTTATTCTTGCCGGAATTGGTATTCCATTATTGGTTTATGGATTTTATGTATTCAACATGCACAACCCTGCCAAATGGGGTGGCAGGTTTATTTTATTATCAATCATTGCATACTTGATAAATCTTGGTGTAAGCATGTCGAGAAGTAAAAAAGAAAATATTCACGCTTTATTTGTTTTCACCTCGGTATTGTGGTTATTTCTGACCGGTGCTTTGGGGCTTGCATTAGTATATAACTTTACCTACAACATGTTTCCGCATGACTCTTTACATTACTTACCGCTGCATGTTCATGCAGGTGTAATTGGCTGGTTTCTGATGCTGATAATAGGTGTAGGCTCAAGGTTGATACCCATGTTTTTGATTTCTAAATATACAAACACCAAACTACTGAAGTGGATTTTTGTATTGATAAACGGTGCATTAATATCCTATATCATGATTTTCTACTTTATTAAAATCACAGAAGTTATCCTATTACCATGGCTAATGCTTTTTACAGGAATTGCACTCTTTATGTACTATTGCTATTCTGCCTTCAAACATCGTATCAGAAAACAGGTTGATGAGCCTATGAAAGTTTCACTCTTGGCTGTAATGCTCATCATGATACCATTGGTGTTGTTATTGATTGCTATAGTTTCTGCTGCAATTTTTTCGCAAGAAGACATTGCCTTATCCTTGAGTTATGGTTTTCTGATATTTTTTGGATGGATAACTGCAATTATTCTGGGAATGACATTTAAAACACTTCCATTTATTGTGTGGAACAAAGTTTATCATAAACGTTCCGGTATTGGAAAAACACCAAACCCAAAAGATTTATTTAGTAACACAGTATTTAAATTAATGAGCGTGGCCTATATAGCCGGTTTACTTTTGTTTGTCATCGGCAGCTTAATGATTCACCTTTTATTGATACAATGTGGTGCTGTACTTATACTTGCGGCAGCTTCGTTATATGTGTTTAATGTTTTAAAAGTAGTTACACATAAACCTCAGCAATGATGAATGTAAAAACAAATAACAACTTAAAGTGTACAGTTGCCTTGGCAGCACTTGAACATGTTGATGACCCGGAAATAGGACTCAACGTTGTTGACTTAGGATTGATTTACGAAGTTAATTTCGATGAAACCGAAAAAAAGATTACGTGTATTATGACACTTACTACTGAGTTTTGCCCCATGGGTGAATCTATTTCTGAAAATGCACGAAATGCAGTTCAGCAGGTGTTTCCGGAATATTTAATAGATTTGAACCTGACTTTTGATCCCTCATGGAATCCTGAAATGATTTCAGAAGAAGGTCGAAAATTTTTAGGACGATAATTATGCTGAGTTTAAGTTGTAAAGCAGGAATTAAGGCTGTTATTTTTCTCGGCTCAAAGTTTGAATCGGGCGATAAAACCGGCATTAAAGAAATTTCAAAACACATTAATGAAAACGAGCATACCGTTGGAAAAATATTACAGAAGTTGGTTAAGAACAACATCATTAAAAGTGTAAAAGGGCCGAATGGTGGCTTTTACATAACACCAAAACAAAAAAACCAACCCATCATAAATATTGTTGAAGCTATTGATGGCAAAGACGTATTTAAACAATGTGGATTGGGATTAACAAAATGTTCAGAGTCGCGCCCCTGCCCTTTTCACAATGATTTTAAACCTGTGCGAGAGTTGTTTAAAAATATGTGTATCGAAAAAAAAGTAAGTGACCTTTATCAGAATGTCAATAACGGACTTTCTTACCTGGTAGGTTGAAAAATAATAATAATAACGTAAGAAGAATTTACGCAGTCTTTGAACTAATGGCTTCTTTCAAATTAATAAAAAAGTTACCTTTGATATGATAGTGATAGGTTGATTTACGAAAAGTAACTTCTGTTCGTAATGAATCAATTCATTTTTCAGCGTTTACAAATTCCAGTATATCACCCGGCTGACAGTCCAACGCCTTACAAATTGCTTCTAAAGTGCTAAAACGAACAGCTTTGGCTTTGCCGGTTTTTAAGATTGACAGGTTTGATAATGTTAAGTCAACACGTTCAGAAAGCTCGTTAAGCGAAACTTTTCGCTTGGCCATCATAACATCTAAATTTACAACTATTGGCATAGCTTAAACAGTTAAATCGTTTTCTTTCTGAAGTTCAACACCTTTCTTAAAAATAGTAGAAATTACATACACAACAGCAGACATCAGAATAAATGCCTTCCCATCATTCCAAAATTGATATAATCGTTCAACATCATAGCCATGATGGTCTAAATTTTTAGTTGTCTGTGCTGCTATCAAACACATTATCCCAATTGAAAGTGTATAATAACTGATTTGTGAAATTTGAGATGATACAAAACTGCTGAACGGTTTGGACAAATCAAGTTTAAGTAATAACATGATTACAGTATAAAATAAAAGCACTTTCAACAATGCAATAACAATGATGAAACTATACATACTGAAAAAAATCCATTTACTGCGATTATATAATTCACTAAGGTCTAGCTTTTGATATAGTTTACTTACAAATTCAGGATTGTAAATACTGAAAACAAAATTTACAATAATTCCGCCTGCTTCAATACAAAGTCCTACAAAAAAGATCCATGCTATGACGTGTAAAACCTGAAAGATAAATCTTGTGTTAGCCATAATAAATTGTGTTTTATTTTAGGCAAAGATAATATATATTTATTGTTTTTCGATAAATATATTACTTATTTCGATAATATTGTCTTAAGCTATTGAAAACCATAATCATAAAATTCAATAACTTCTTTAACAACCATAGATTGATGTAGTTAAAGTCAATCCTTAAAGTAATTAGGAATACTTCTTGAGGTATTTAAAAAATCTTTTTTAAGAAAGTAAGGCTACTAACTAAAAACTTTTCTGGCTATTGTAAAAATAATAGCTGCAAGCACACCGGAAACTGGTATGGTAAGAATCCATGCCCAGATTAGTTGAAGTGTTACTCCCCAACGAACGGCCGAAATTCTTTTTGTGAGACCAACACCAATAATAGAACCTGTAATGGTATGTGTTGTACTTACCGGTATTTTAAAATGTTGTGTAAAAAATAATGTAAATGCACCTGCAGCCTCTGCACTGAATCCTTCAAAAGGAGTTAGCTTGGTTACACGTTGCCCCATTGTTTTTACAATTCGCCAGCCACCAAAAATGGTTCCTAAAGCAATTGCTGTATAACAAGAAAGTGGAACCCATTCCGGTATATGGTCAATATCAGCTATCATACCATGTGAGAGCATGGCAGCGCCAACAATTCCAATTACTTTTTGTGCATCGTTGCCACCATGTCCAAGACTATAAGCTGCAGATGATAGCAATTGTAATTTTCTGAAAACTCGATCCACTTGTGATACATTTGATTTGCGGCATAAATGAAGTGTGATTACAGAAATAATCCATGACATAACCATTCCAATAATAGGCGCCAGGATTATAAAATAAACCGTTGGCATAACTTTATCAACTTGTAAAGCACTAAAACTACCTGCATTGGTAATACCTGCACCTGCAAAGCCACCAATGAGAGTATGTGATGAGCTGCTTGGAATTCCCCACCACCATGTCAGTAAATTCCAGATGATAGCTGCAACAAGACCTGATGCAACAACCATCAAGGTAACACTATCAGGAGTAACCGTTTTTGCAACCGTATCTGCTACCTTTAGTTTAAAAATCCAATATGCAAGAAAATTGAATGAAGCCGCCCAAATAACTGCAGACAGAGGACTCAATACTTTTGTTGATACAACCGTTGCTATAGAGTTTGCTGCATCATGAAAACCATTAATAAAATCAAAGAGTAAGGCCAGAATGATTATAGCAATAAGTGCATGGGTCATATCATCAGGCCATTTTAACTATAATAGAATCTATGACATTGGCAGCATCTTCACACATATCGGTTGCGGTTTCTAATGCTGACAATATTTCTTTTGTTTTTATAATCTCAACAGCATTTGTTTCTGTTTCAAAAAGTCTTGCTACTGCATTATCAAAAATATCGTCTGCATGATTTTCTATTGAGTTAATCAGCACAAGCGACTCTGAGATATTGCGCATATTTTTTTTATTCTTCAGCTCATAAATTACTCGTCTCAGCTCTTCTGTTTGTGTCTGCAGCAACTCAGAAAGTTTCACCATATCTGAAGAAAACTCTTTTACCTTATACAAATCTATTCTTTTTGATGAACCATGAATATAATCAAGTATATCATCTATAGAACTTACAAGTCTGTGAATGTCTTCTCTGTCGAAAGGGGTAATAAAATTACGGCTCAACTCTTTAAATATCTCATGTGTGATTTCATCACCACGGTGTTCAAGCCGTTCAATTTCACGAATATGTTGTTTGCGTTGATCAGCATCGGTAGAGGTAACTAACTGACACATGGTTTTACCGGCTTCCTGCAGGTTTAATGCTGCCTGGTCAAATAGCGGAAAAAATTTTTTATCCTGTGGGATAAAATATTGAATTAATGACATAAACCGATGTTTATTTAAATGAATTATGCCGCAAAACTAAAAACACTGAGCTAAAACTGAAGTAATGTTGATAAAAAGTATTGAAAAAAATATATTATTTTTGAATTCTTATGAATATAACTTTTTATGGTGCTGCCCGAAATGTTACCGGCAGCAAACACCTGATAGAGACTTCATCAGGTAAAAAAATACTGCTTGACTGCGGTTTTTTTCAGAACAGAGGAAAAGACAATGACCGGCTGAATCGCAGCTTTAGCTTTGATCCTCAGCAAATTGACCTAATGATATTGTCACATGCCCATATTGATCATTCAGGAAACATTCCAAATTTAGTCAAGCAAGGATTTAACAAAACCATCTTTACAACACAAGCTACTATTGACCTTTGCGAGGTGATGCTTGCCGATAGCGCCTATATTCAAAGTGGTGATATTGAGTATATCAACAGAAGACGAAGAAGGGACGGGCAAAAAGCACTTGAACCCATTTACGAAATAGAAGATGTAGAAAAAGCTATGAAACTCTTTGCGCCTGTGGCTGTCAACAAACGCTTTCAATATGACGATGAGATTTCATTTGAGTTTACCGATGCAGGACATATTTTAGGGAGTGTAAGTGTACATGTGTTTATTACTGAAAATGGCAATACAAAACAAATCACTTTCAGTGGTGATGTAGGTCGTTTTAACGATTTAATTCTAAAAGCACCTGCCCCATTCCCTCAAGCTGATTATATTTTATGTGAATCTACTTATGGAAACAGGCTTCATGACCAATCAACAGATGCACGTAAAAAATTACTGCAAATTGTCAATCAAACGTGTGTTGAACAAAAAGGCAAACTGATAATCCCGGCATTCAGTCTGGGCAGGACTCAGGAAATCATATACACATTAGACCGTTTTAAGACAGAAAACAAACTACCTTCAATACCTGTTTTTGTTGACAGCCCTTTAGCCATTGATGCCACCAACATTATGCGTAAACACAGTGAGTTTTTTAATGCTGATTTAGTAAACTACCTGCACGTTGATGAAGATCCCTTTGGGTTTAGTAATCTGAAATATGTCCGTAAAGTTGAAGAGTCGAAAAAAATTAATGATCTGAAAGGACCTTGCATCATCATCTCTGCTTCCGGAATGATTGAAGCCGGAAGAATCAAACATCATATTAAGAACAACATCAATGATAGTCGAAACACCATTCTTATTGTCGGCTACTGCACACAGGAATCAATTGGCGGACATTTGATGCGTGGCGATAAGATAATTAAAATTTTTGGCAATGAATACCCTGTAAAAGCTAATGTTGAAGTAATTTCATCTTTCAGTGCACATGCCGATTATCTTGAGTTGATAAAATACCTTTCTTGTCAAGATACAGCAGCAGTTAAAAAACTTTTTCTGGTGCATGGCGAATACGAAGTTCAACAAGAGTTTAAAGAGAAACTAAAAGAGGTTGGTTTTAAAAATGTTGAAATTCCCGAAGAACTGCAATCCTTTAAACTTTAAGATTACGCAAGAAAGTAATCATTTTGCCAACAGCAATTTGCCTGTGACTGATTTTATTTTTTTCGTCCTCAGTCATTTCTGCAAAGGTTACCTCATATCCATTGGGTATAAAAACCGGATCATAGCCAAATCCTGATTTCCCATGTTCAACATTAGTGATATTGCCATCTATTCTGCCTTCAAAATAATAGGCTTTACCTTCCCAAATCAAGCAAATAACTGCAATAAAATATGCATTTCTTTGTTTTATACCTTCAAGGTCTGCCAACAATTTATTTCTGTTATCAGCATCAGTAGCTTCATGTCCGGCATATCGTGCCGAATACACACCCGGTGCATCACCCAAAGCATCAACACATAGACCGCTATCATCAGCAAAACAATTCTTCTTAGTATGCAAATAAACGGCATCAGCCTTCAGAAAGGCATTTTCATAAAAAGTTACACCGGTCTCATCAGCAGATGACTTAATTCCTGCCTCTGAAAGTGACTGCAAAATGTAACCGGAAGGCAGCATTTTACGTATCTCTTGTAATTTATGCTTATTGTTAGAACAAAATATTAACTCAGTCATTTTTTAAGTCAAAAATATATACATTTACTTTGTTTTAAAAACCACCTTAAAATGCAGAAAATATTTTTTGCTTTATCGCTGTTATTCAGTCTAAGCAGAAATGCACAAGCTCAATGCCCTAATGCTTCATTTTCATTGCCCGATACTGTTTGCAGCGGCACTATGCTTCCATTGATTAATACATCAACAGGAAACGGATTAACCTATCAATGGGACTTCTGCCCTCGTGAAATTCATGGTTTAACATCCTATAGATATTTCAGATATAACAATTATGTCTTAAATACAATGACTGATATGGATTTACTGAAAGTTGGAAATGGTTATTATCTGATAACAATGGATAGCATAAGTAATAATTTTGTAGTAGGCAATATTGGTAACCACCTTTCAAATCAAACATTCGATGCAATAATTAATAGTGGTTTTACGAAATTAAACTGCTTTGACTTTATAGTTGAAGGTGACACCAATGTGTACGGATTGGCTGCCTATGCTCCAACCAGCACACTATACTTAATGGCTTTTCCCGGTGGCATTCAGGTAGCACCTGTTTTAACTCCACTGCCAACATTCAGTACAGTTGCAAACCCTGCAGATATTAAGATAGTTCATGCTGATAATATTTATTATGCCTTTGTAGCAAGTAAAGGAAATGGAAATGTTACCTGTCTCACATTTGGTAACTCACTGATAAATAGTCCTACAGAATTATATAGCCTTAATATTCCCGGAAGCATTAAATTATCAGACATTGATATTGTAACAACTTGTTCGCCACCTGTTGGTTTTGTTAGCGATTCAAAAAATGGTGATCTTACTAAGCTATCATTCACCAATGGATTTAGTAATGCACCCACCTTGTCTGTCTATTCAGGTACAGGTTCCATTGGTAACAACTCAGTTGTGATTACACAGGAATTTGAAAGCTATTTTGTCTGTTATACAGATACGGCAAATAAACAATTGAAATGGCTTCAGTTTGATGATAATAACTTCGCTAATACACCAACCGTCTATACATCACCTGCTTTTTATTTTGGTCCTAACCAAGCAGAATCACTTACTGATTCATCAATTACAAGATTTATTGTAAATGACGCTCCTACCCTCAACTTTGTTGAAATGCTTTACTTTGATAGTTGCTATACAAAATACAGTGAAGATCAAAATCCTTCTTTCAGCTATTTAAATACCGGATGGAATAAATTATCATTGACCGTTTCTGATTCAAACGGATATCAATCCATTGCTTACGATAGTGTGTTTGTTATTACCGGACCTAAATCGCAGTTTAGCTATTCAGGCAACACTTGCTTTAATCCTAATGATAGTATAACATTTAATGATCAATCAACTTCACCCTCCGGAGCAATTACAGATTGGTTGTGGGATTTTGGTGATGGGGCCACCTCCACACAACAAAATCCACAACATGCATTTACATCACCCGGTACCTATCAGGTTAAACTTACCATCACTGCCGGATGTGAAAAAGATACGATAATACCAATAACAATTCATGCATTACCCATTGTCAACTTTACATACAGTTTATCGTGTGCCAATTCTGCAACAACATTAACAGATCAATCATTCTCTGCAGCAGGCTTACAGTCGTGGTCGTGGAATTTTGGTGACGGCAGCAGTAACAATCAACTTCAAAATCCCGATCATATATTTCAGTCAGGTGGTAATTATAATGTGCAACTCACTGTAACCGATAGTTCGGGATGCATTGATTCCATAGTCAACATTGTACAGGTAAAAGCAACACCATCTACTGCATTTATGGCATTGCAAACATGCCTTGGTGACACAGTACAACTCAGTAACACCTCAACAATAAGTGATAGTACTGCACTCACCTACTTTTGGGATTTTGGCAGTGGCATTACTTCAACACAAACAGATACTGTAATTTATTTTACTTCAGCAGGTAGCTATCCGGCAACATTAATTGCATATTCATCACAAGGATGTTCAGACACACTCAATCAGAATATAGTTGTTTCAACACCACCTTCGGTAAACTTTGGTTTTCCATCAAGCAACTGTCAATACAATGCCATTACTTTCAGTGACAGCACCGTTGGTTTTAACCTGTCTTCATGGCAATGGGATTTCGGTGACGGTGATACTTCTTCGCTTCAATCGCCTACACATGTTTACAACCTGTCAGGTAATTATACTGTGCAACTTACTGTTTCGTCAGGTAACGACTGTGCGGCATCCTATTCACAAACAATCAATATACTTGAAGGGCCATCTGCAGCATTCCTGACAGGCAATGGATGTCAGGGAGTTTCAACCAACTTTACAGATCAATCAACTGTAAGCAGTGGTTCCAGTATTGTGGCATGGCAGTGGCATTATGGTGATGGTGATTCTTCACAAATACAAAACCCTTCACACATTTACGCTGCTGCCGGAAGTTATAATGTCTTGTTGCGTGTAACATCAGACAACGGTTGCCAAGACACAACATCACAACCTGTTCAAGTCTTTGAAAATCCAATTGCAGGTTTCTATGTACAACCATTACGTTGTGCTAACACAGAAATTTACTTTCTTGACACGAGCTCTATAGGTAATGGTAATATTTCTCAATGGCAATGGCAATTCAGCAATGGTACAACAAGCAATCTTCCCAATCCGTTTGCTATTTTCAACAATGCAGGAAGTGCTTCAGCAACATTGACAGTGATTACATCAGATGGTTGCAGCAATAGCAATTCATTTAATTTTACTGTAAGGCCACAGCCAGATTTTACCATAGCGCATAATGGTGTTTGTAAAGGAAAACAAACTTCTTTTAATTACTTTCCGAATGGAAATATATCTGCCTATGCCTGGACATGGTATTTTGGCGACAACACTTATGCTTTTACACCAAATGCCACACACTTATATGCAACCTCAGGAACATATCCGTTTTCAATGGCAGTAACAGATTCATTCGGTTGTCAAAAAACCATATTCGACACATTGACAATTTATCCTACTCCCGATGCTGCATTTATCACGAATGGTATTTGTCAGAATGCTCCGGTTGATTTTATAAACCAAACAGACAGTACTAATACACAGATCAACGGATGGCAATGGAGTTTTGGTGATGGCAACAGCTCTTCACAGCATTCATCTCAACACATTTATAACGGTACAGGCAACTATACAGTATCATTAATAGCCTATGCAGCCGGAGGTTGTAACGACACCGTTTTTTCAGTAGTGAACATCAAACCAGTACCCGAAATTGCATTTAGTATGCTGCCACCAACAGGTGCTCCAGGCAATAATGTTCAGGTATTTAATAATACAACCGGTGCAACATCATATTCCTGGGATTTTGGTGATGGCTCACCATTGAATCTTAATGAGAATCCAACACATGTTTATAATGATACAGGCAGCTATGTTATTACACTAACAGCTTCAAGTATTTTTAATTGTATGGCGCAATTGCAAAAACCTTATGATGTTATTGTTCCCTATGTTGACCTTTGGCTAAAATCATTGTCCTATACCATTAACAATAATTATCTGTCATTATCGGCATTGCTGTCAAATATTGGAAACACAACTATCAATAATTTTGATTTATTGATACAGCCTGAAGGGAAAGGTTCTTTCATAGAAAATGGCAATGAAACAATTCCTTTTGCAACAGAAAAAAATTATGCCTTACATACAAGTATTTCTATTAATCCATCCGACCTGCCTGAATTTATTTGTGTTCGCATAAAAAATGTAAATAATGGCAATGATCTGAATCCTGATAACAACGAAAAATGCATTTCATTAATGCCGGAGAATGGAAGTATGTCTGTAAGTCCAAATCCAATTGAAGATGTATTATCCATTCATCTGAATTTACCTGCAAGTTCAGAAATAACCTTAGTGCTTTATGATGCCACAGGTAAAAAACTGACCACACTTTATCAGGGCACTACTGATGCCGGTTTCAAAAACTTTAGCTTTAAGCTTCCTTATCTGAGCAAAGGCGTTTACATAATAGGAGCTACATCAGAATCATTAAATAAAATATTAAAATTTATCAGACAGTAAAATTATGATTCCATTCAATAAACCCCATCTTACTGGCAAGGAGACAGACTACATAAAAGAAGTATTTGCATCAGGAAAAATTTCAGGAGATGGAAACTTTACCAAACGATGCCATCAGTTTCTACAACAGAAATATAACTTTAAAAAAGTATTGCTTACAACATCATGCACCGATGCATTAGAAGCATGCGCTATATTGCTTGATATAAAAGAAGGCGATGAAGTTATAGTGCCATCCTATACATTTGTTTCAACAGTAAATGCTTTTGTACTGCGTGGTGCTAAAATTATTTTTGCAGATAGCAATCCTGATACAGCAAATATTGATGTAAGTAAAATTGAATCACTGATTACTTCGCGCACAAAAGCAATTGTACCTGTACACTATGCCGGTGTTGCCTGCGACATGGACAGTATTAATGCCATTGCAGCAAAACATAACTTATATGTTGTTGAAGATTCTGCACAGGCGATTGATTCTTTTTACAAAGGAAAACCACTGGGAAGTTTAGGTCATTTGTCGGCATTTTCTTTTCATGACACAAAAAACATCATAAGCGGTGAAGGTGGCATGTTGGTCATCAATGATGAACACTTTGAGAAACGTGCTGAAATTATCCGCGAGAAAGGTACTAACCGTTCTGCATTCTTCAGAGGTGAAGTGGATAAATATGGTTGGGTTGATGTAGGTTCATCTTTTTTGCCAAGCGAAGTTACAGCAGCTATGTTGTTGGCACAATTAGAATCAATTGATAAAATTCAAACCAGAAGAAAAGAAATTTGGAATCGTTATTATAGTTTACTTAAATCATTAGAAGAAAAAGAATTTTTAAAACTTCCTGTCATTCCGGATTATGCTACCAACAATGCACACATGTTTTTTATCGTCTTAAACAATCTGGAAACCAGAAGCAAGTTGATTGATCATCTTAAAAGGAATAATATCAGTGCTGTATTTCATTACATCTCCTTACATGCATCTGCATACTATGTCAGTAAGCATGATGGACGTGCATTGCCGGTTTCAGATATGCTGACCAATCAGCTATTGCGTTTACCTATGTTTTATGATTTAAAAAATGACGAAGTGGATTTCATTTGTCAGAAAATAACAGATTTTTTTACAACACTTTGAAAAGAATTGCGCTGCTATCAGACACACATGGGTTCATTGATCAGACCATTGTAAAATATTTACAGGATGCAGACGAAATATGGCATGCCGGTGATTTTGGCACTTTAGCTGTAAGTGATTTTTTAGCTTCTTTAAAACCATTAAAGGGAGTTTACGGTAATGTTGATGGCCAGGATGTAAGAAAAGTTCATCCAGCTCATCAGAAATTTCAATTAGAAGGGATTAAAGTCTGGATGACACATATTGGTGGCTACCCCGGAAATTATTCTCCTGATATAAAGAAAACCATTTATACAGAAAAGCCAATGCTATTTATTTGCGGACATTCACATATTCTTAAAGTAATGCCTGATCCTAAAATTCCGGGAATGTTACACATCAATCCGGGTGCAGCCGGTGTTCATGGATTTCATCATATACGCACAATGGTAAAGTTCATTATTGATAAAACCAAAATAAGTGAGCTTGATGTAATTGAACTCGGACAAAGAGCCTCTATAGAAAATAAAAATATTTTACCTTAAACGGTCAGCGGAACGCACTAAATCTTCGTCTTTTTTAATAGCCTTTGAAGCCAAGAAGACCCAAACTATTGAGATTACTGTAATATATGTCCCAACATGATATACTACATGAGTAACATCTGTTGCCCTTGTTTCTGACTGTTGAAAAATCAAAACAACAAGTACCACAATCAACAGCATAATTAATTGACAAAGTCTGATTTGCTTTAGGCGGTGTTTATATAAAAACAAATTCAATAAGCTTAAAACAATTACTACCACGGTCAGAATCAGAATAGGGTAAAATGGTGCATTTTGGGTCTGAACATTATCCTGAAAAGTTTTATGTCCCATAACTTCAAAGACATGCATAGAAGTTATACTGTTTTCTGTGGTTTCTACCGAGCTAAAAGGAAGAAAAAACAAGCTGGCCATACTGGCAACTACCAAAAAAAGATAAACTGATTGAATCCGTTGAATCATGTTTCTGAAATTTTTATGTGTCAAAAATAGGTTAAGTGGTGAAATTATGCTTTTTGAAGAATCTTTTTTGCAAAAGAAAAATAATTGTTTTACGTTTGCGCAGAATTTGAACGAAAGCCAAAGCATTTTTCCCCGTTCAAAAGTCCGATTCCAACAATATTTTATCATCCACAAGAACATAATTTCTTTTACTTTATACATACAAATTCATGTACGATATTCTCGAACTTAGTGACAAGCTTGTAGCCGAGCTACGCGACATTGCCAAAGAACTTAACGTTGAAAACTACGAAGGCTTAAAAAAGCAGGATCTTATTTACAAGATTCTCGATCATCAGGCCATTCATCCGGAATTAGCAAAATCTAAAAAAGGCGATAAGCCCAAAGAAGAAAAACCACGACATGAGAAGCCACGACATGAGAAAAAAGAACATAAACCTGCTGCTGCACCTGCCGTTACAGAAAAACCTGTTGAAGAATCTGCAACTACAAATGCTACCACAGAAGTAATATCTGAAGCTAAAGCTCAGGATGATNNTACTCCTGCTCCACAAGAAACTGCAACTGCTCCTGCAACAGCAAAAACAAATGTTGAAGAAAGGCCACAACAAAATCAACAGCCACAACAAAATCAACAGCCACAGCAAAACCAACAAAACGATTTTCAGCAAAGAAACAGAGAGCGCAGGTTTCCGGACAATCAACAACAAAATAATTTCCGTCAGCAAAACGATTACTTTGAATTTGACAATGCCATTACAGCAGAAGGTGTTTTAGAAATTATGCCTGAAGGGTATGGCTTTTTGCGCTCATCGGATTATGACTATTTAAGTTCACCGGATGATGTGTATGTTGGACAATCGCAGATTAAAGCATTTGCATTAAAAACAGGTGATACTGTAAAATGTAAAGTTCGTCCGCCACGTGAAGGAGAAAAGTTTTTCCCTCTTACTAAGGTTGAATTGATAAACGGTCTTGAGCCTACAATTGTTCGTGACCGTATTCCATTTGATTATCTGACACCACTTTTTCCATTCGAGAAACTTAACCTTTCAGGAGAGAACAGCACCATGAGCACAAGAATTATGGATATGTTTTCACCTATCGGAAAAGGACAGCGCGGGTTAATTGTTGCGCAACCAAAAACAGGTAAGACGGTACTCTTAAAAGAAGTTGCCAATGCCATTGCTGCCAACCATCCGGAAGTTTATCTTATAGTATTGCTTATTGATGAAAGACCTGAAGAGGTTACCGATATGGCACGCAGTGTAAAAGCCGAAGTTATTTCTTCAACCTTTGATGAGCCTGCTGACAAGCACGTTAAAATTGCCAACCTTGTTTTGGAAAAAGCCAAGCGTTTGGTTGAATGTGGACACGATGTTGTAATTGTATTGGATTCTATAACCCGATTGGCGCGTGCCTACAATACCACTGCTCCGGCATCAGGAAAAATATTATCCGGTGGTGTTGACTCAAATGCGCTGCATAAGCCAAAAAGATTTTTTGGTGCAGCACGTAAAATAGAAAAAGGTGGTTCGTTAACCATCATTGCAACTGCTTTAATTGACACAGGCTCGCGCATGGACGAAGTAATTTTTGAAGAATTTAAAGGAACAGGTAACATGGAGTTGCAGCTTGACCGTAAGCTTAGCAACAAACGAGTTTATCCTGCAATTGACTTAGTTGCTTCAAGTACAAGACGCGAAGATCTTTTGTTAGACCGTAAAATGTTGGAGCGTATGTGGATTTTGCGAAATCACTTAGCCGATATGAACCCAATGGAAGCAATGGAATTCTTACTCGACCGATTGAGAGGAACAAAATCAAACGAAGAGTTCCTTATTTCTATGAACAGCTAGAAAGTTTAGAGAAATCGGAAATTACTGCGATGGAGAATTAGTGATTTGCAGAGCGTGAAATGTGGAAGTTATAAATGTTTCTATAATAAAGACTATTCGAACTTCGCAGCCTGACTAATATAACCAATTTACCATTTATTAATCTGCATTTTTCAATTTCCAAACTGATCCGTTTTTGGTTGTCAGTTTTTCTAACTTACCATTTGCCACCAAATCATTAAGTACTTGTTCACCTTGCGACTTTGCTGTTTCTGTCAGTACAGAATATTCTTTTGCTGTCAATGACTGATAGTGTGAAAAGACTGCAGTCGTACTTTTGTCATAATTGATTTTTTGTACCTTAGGCAGAAGTTTAATGATTACATTTTCAAAGGCCTCATAAGGCTTTGATCCATACACAGTTTCTGTCTTTCCCGATGTATCTGTAAAAAACATAGTCGGGAAACCTCTTACACCTAATTGTTTTCCTAAGGTTAAATCTTCATTAAAAAGCTCTTTTGCTCTTCCATTGTAATCTTCTTTAAACTTATTTAAATCTAATCCCACAGACTTTGCTGCCGCTTCTAAATGTTCCCACTTTGTTATATTCCGTTTTTTTAGAAAAACCATTTCTCGTATCTCTCTTAAAAAGAGAATAGCCTTTTCATGATCTTGCATTTGGGCCGCCTTTACTGCAATAGAAGGCGGATATGAAGATTGCAAAGGGTCTTCTAACCAAACGTCACCGTCAATTGGCATATCATAATAAACACTAACCTCATCCCAATGGTGAGCAACATCTGATGGCTTACTTATTCCTCCACTATTGTAACTCCAGTTGGGTAACAAACCACCCATTCTGTATTCAATTTCAATAATGTTACCGTACTCCAATTTCAATTTGCGTAGCTGAGGTTCAATACCCCAACAAGACGAACAAATCGGGTCAGTGTAGTAAATTACTTTTATTAGTTTCTTTTCTGATTTTATTTTGTTGCCTTCTGTTACTAGTCTGTCCTTTTGCCGGGATTTCGCAAATGCCGCTATCCGGATTGCATAACAAAGGATTGTTGTTCTCCATATTCTTTTTTGTTTGAGCCTGGCAATTGATACTACCGAATGCTAATATTATTACAATTGTTAAATAAGTCCAATTCATTCTTTTATTGTCTTATTTCATTTTTAATGCCTGAATATAAATAAGGCACTAAGCATGATGATACCGATCAATAGTACTATCAGCAACCGTTTATCAAAAGGAGGTGTTTCATTTACAATTTGCTTTTTAAGCTGTGTGATGATATCACTTAGTTTGTTGAAACTTTCCGGTGATTTTACAATGTAATCAAATGCGCCCATCTTAATTGCCGAAGCAGCAACATCAGGGTCTTCCTGTCCGGTAAACATTACAACACGGACAGTTTTGTTAGCTTGCCTGATGTGCGAGAGCACTGTTAATCCATCCATAGCATCTTTATCGTAAAGACTAAGGAAGTAATCAAGAATAATTAAATCGGGACCTATTTTCAAATCAATGAGTGCATCTTCGCCAGTCTTATAAAGGTTGATTTCAATATCAGGAAAATGTTCTGTAAGATAATCTACAATCATTTTTTGCAGATGACGGTCATCCTCAACAACAAATACTAAAAACTTTTTCTGCGTCATGTGCTTTAAATATGCTTGTCTGCTATTAATCGTAAGAATTCACTTCTTGTCCTGTCGTTTTCAAATTCACCAGTAAATGCAGATGTTGTTGTTATGGAATTTTGTTTTTGAATGCCACGCATTTGCATGCAAAGGTGTCTTGCTTCAATAACTACTGCCACTCCCAGAGGTGATAAGGTCTCCTGAATGGCATCGCGAATCTCAACCGTAAGTCTTTCTTGCACCTGCAATCTTCGGGCAAAAACATCAACAACACGAGGTATCTTACTAAGTCCTACAATGTAATTGTTGGGAATGTAGGCAACATGTGCTTTGCCAAAAAAAGGCAGCATGTGATGCTCGCACAAAGAATATACTTCAATGTCTTTTACAATAACCATTTGCTTATAGTCTTCGCGAAAACGTGCTGACTCTAAAATTTCTTTTGCATTAAGGTGATAACCTTGGGTGAGGAACTGCATTGCTTTTGCAACACGTTCCGGTGTTTTGAGAATGCCTTCACGGGAAGTATTCTCTCCCAGATTTTGCAATACCTCTAAATAACTTTGTGACAATTTATTTAACGAATCATGATTGTAATGATCTATCTTACGATAGCCATCCGGGTCATCATCATCATCCATTATAGTGTGTGGGTCCTTATTCATTTTTCGTTTCCAAAATATTCAACAAAATTATTCTCTGTTTCGTAGAGTTTAACAGCATGAAGCATGGCTCCCTGACTCCTGATGGCATCATGCAACTGATTCCATATCTGCATAGCAAGCATTTCTGTAGAGGCCATTATGCCTTGCATAAATTTCACATCAAGATTGATGTTTTTATGATCGAGCGGATCAATCACATTTTCTTTAACAATCTGACTCAATACCTTTAAATCAATCACAAAACCAGTTTCTGGATTAGGCATGCCTTTGACAGTTATAAATAACTCATAATTATGTCCATGCCAGTTTGGGTTGGAACATTTGCCAAACACTTCTCTGTTTTTTTCCTCGCTCCACTCCGGCTTATACAATTTATGAGCTGCATTAAACCGTTCTTTTCTGGTAATATAAATCATTCAGTTTTTGAATTTCTGCAAAGGTAAAAAACTCAATCAATGCCAATATAAAAACATTAAATTTACACCCTGTGAATATACTGATAATTGCAGCAACAAAACAAGAAATAAGTCTTTTTCAGACAGAAAAATCTGAAGAAATTCACTTTTATAACAGTCAAGAGGTAGAAACGCTGATATCGGGGCCCGGAATTCTGGCTACTGCCTTTAGTCTGACTAAGAAACTAAAAGAAAAAAATTATGACCTGATAATTAACGTAGGTATTGCCGGAAGTTTAGATGAAAATATTATTCCCGGTGATGTTGTTCAGGTCATTTCTGAGCAAATTGCAGATAGTGGCTCTGAAGATCATGACAATTTTCTTGACCTTTTTGATTTAAGATTGATTAATGCTGATGAATTCCCTTTCAAAGAAAAATGGCTTTCTCCGAAATCTTTTACTACACCTTCATTAGAAAAAATTAAAAAAGTAAAAGCTATTACCGTAAACAAAGCACATGGCAATGAAAACAGTATTAAGCAACTGAAATTAAGAAACACAGGACAGATAGAATCACTGGAAGGTGCTGCAGGTTTTTATGTTTGTATGCTGTTGAAGACAAATATTATTCAGCTTAGAGCCATCAGCAATATTGTTGAGCCTCGTAATCGAAGCAACTGGAATATTGAATTAGCAATTACTAATTTAAATGCTTCTTTAAATCAATTACTCAATGAACTACTTCCGCCAGCATAAAGAAATACAGAACCCCATAAGGATTCCGGTCGCAGTAAGAAAAATGCTTGATGCAGGTGAGAGTGAATTTTTAGATTTCAAAAAAGAAATAACCAGCGTGCATAAGATTGCGAAAACAATAAGTTCGTTTGCAAATCGCAATGGCGGAAAATTGTTGATTGGTGTAAATGATGATAGGACTATTTGTGGCATTACCACAGAAGAAGAAAAATTTATGATTGTTACAGCTGCAACAAATTATTGTAATCCCACTGTTGCAGTTAAATTTAAAGAGTGGCAATGCTCTGACAAAATTATTCTGGAAGTTTCTGTTCCGGAGAGTGAACAAAAACCTGTTTTTGCAAAAGACGAAAACGAAAAGTGGTGGGTATATTTGCGAATCAATGATCAAACCTTGTTGACAAGTAAGGTGATGGTAGATGTATTAAGAAAGAAAACCGACAGCAGGTCAACAATGATTGAATATTCTGAGAAAGAAAAAGCTTTGATGGAACATTTAGTTGTCCATAAAAGAATAACACTGAAACAATACTGCAAACTCATCAACATTTCGCGTTGGCGGGCAACAAGAATTATTGTAAACCTGATTAGTGTTGGCGTTTTACAAGCCAATCATTCAGAGAAAGAAGAATTTTATACACTTGCCTGATGGAATTATTTTACAGCACAAATATTGATGACAATACAATTTTGTTGGATGAGATTGAAAGCACACATTGCTTGCGTGTGCTTCGTCATAAAATTGGCGATTCAATTGAAGTTACTGATGGAATAGGCCACCGATATTCCGGAATCATTTCTGCAGCTTCAAAAATCTGCAAGATTGAAATAACAGAAAAACATTTTGAGCAACCTTCGANNCAACTGAATTGGGTATTGAAACCATTACCCCGTTACAATGCCGCTACAGTGAACGTAAACATATAAATGCTGAACGATGTGGTAAAATATTATTAGCTGCAATGAAACAAAGCAAAAGAGTCTATCTGCCTGTACTTAATGAAATGATATCGTTTGAGAAATTCATAACAATTCCTTCAACTGCAAAAAAACTGATTGCCCATTGTGAAGAAAGCGAAAAGCTTACTTTGGAAAAATCAATTGCAGCAGAACAGGTAATTGTACTTATTGGTCCCGAAGGTGATTTTGCACCACATGAAATTAAACTTGCCATTGACGCAGGATATGAAAACATTTCTCTTGGCCAAAAAAGACTACGCACAGAAACTGCAGCCTTGCTTGTCTGTAGTGCATTTGCACTAAAAAACAGAACAGGACAATCGTAAAAAACGATTGTCCTGATTCAAAATAATTTTTAAGCCAATGTTGCGCTTAAGGTAATGTTGGTATTCAGAAGTTTTGAAATTGGACAATTGGCTTTTGCCTCATTGGCACATTCTTCAAATTTTTCTTTAGTGATACCTGCAACTTTTGCATTCAGAATAAGGTGTGAGTTAGTTATTGCACCATTATCAAGAGTAATTTCGCATTTTGTCTCGATAGCATCCGGAGTAAATCCTGCAGCACCTAAAACAAAACTTAACTTCATGCTAAAACAGCCTGCATGTGCTGCTGCTATCAGTTCTTCCGGATTCGTACCTACTCCATCTTCAAAACGTGTGTTATAAGAGTACTGTGATTGATTTAAAACAGTGCTTTGTGTTGATACTGTTCCCTTACCTTCTTTACCTGAGCCATTCCAAAAGGCTGTTGCGTTTCTTTTAATTGCCATAATAAATTTTAATGTTTGAGTTATATAATTTGATATTTATTCGTATTGATTAACATTTACAGACTGCAAAAAGTTTATTGAAGACTGAATATCGGTATAAAGTATTCTGTCTGTATTCATAAACGAAACCTCTTTCCTGAAAAGACTTAAAAATGACTCCAAAGGAGCAGAAGATTTCAATGGTCTTCTGAATTCAAATGCCTGTGCAGCATTAAGCAACTCAATAGCCAATACTTTCTCTGTATTGCCGAGTACTTTATACAGTTTTGTTGCTGCATTAGCACCCATGCTCACATGGTCTTCCTGACCATTGCTCGACACAATACTATCTACAGATGCAGGCATACACAATTGTTTGTTCTGACTTACTATTGATGCTGCTGTATATTGCGGAATCATCATTCCGGAATTCAGTCCGGGATCTGCAACAAGAAATGAAGGCAAACCACGTTGTCCTGAAATAAGTTGATAGGTTCTGCGTTCGGAAATATTTGCCAACTCACTTAAAGCAATAGCTAAAAAATCAAGAACTAACGCCAAAGGCTGACCATGAAAATTTCCTGCTGAAATAACTAAATCATCGTCAGGGAAAACGGTAGGATTGTCTGTAACAGAATTTATTTCATTAAAGATTACAAAGCTCACATGGTCCAATGCATCTTTACTTGCACCATGTACTTGTGGAATACATCTGAAAGAATAGGGATCCTGTACATGCGCCTTTTTTCTTTTAATCATTTCACTATCCGTCAACAACTGACGATAACGCAATGCCGTTGCTATCTGCCCCTTATGCGGGCGTATCTGATGAATGAGATGATGAAACGGCTCAATTCTGCCATCGTAAGCATCTAATGAAAGTGCTCCGATAATATCTGCAAGCAACATCATTCGCTGCGACTGCATTACTGCATAAGTGCCGTAGGCACTCATAAACTGTGTGCCGTTTAACAATGCAAGACCTTCCTTTGACTGAAGTTTTATTGGCTGCCATCCAAACTGATTAAGCACTTCTGCTGATTTAACTTTCTTTGCTTTAAAATATACTTCACCCATACCGATGAGTGGCAGGCACAGATGTGCCAACGGTGCCAAATCACCTGATGCACCTAAAGAACCTTGCGTATAAACTACTGGAAAAATTTCGTGATTATAAAAATCAATCAAGCGCTGAACTGTCTGTAACTGAACACCTGAATTGCCATAACTAAGACCCTGAATTTTCAAAAACAACATTATCTTAACAATAGCAGCAGGTACTTCTTCGCCACAGCCACAGGCATGTGACATCACCAAATTCTCTTGTAACTTACCTAAATCTGCAGTGTCAATACTCTTATTATACAATGAGCCAAAGCCTGTGTTAATGCCATAAACCGGTTCGGCAAGTGAGTTGACTTTATCATCGAGATAACTGCGGCAATGTGTAATGCGTTTAACTGCATCCTCAGAAAGCTCAATTGCAACTTTGCTATCAATGATTTGTTTTAGTGTATTAAAATCCAGATGCTTTGATGATATCTGATGTTTCATTATTGACTTTTATTACTTTGTATTTAAAAAGCTACTATTTACTTAGCTTAGAAATTATATCGTTTAAAGTTAATTTTTCCTGCTGGCCTGTTGCCATATCTTTTATTGTAAGACTTCCACTTTGCATTTCATCCTTACCGATTAAAACTACGAAAGGAATTTTTTTTGAGTCGGCATAGCTCATTTGCTTTTTCATTTTTGCGGCATGCTCCGGAAAAATCTCTGCATTAATTCCTGCCTGTCTTAGCTCATTCAAAATTTTCAAACTGAACTGCTCTTCTTCCTGACCAAAGTTGGCAAGTAAAACCTGCGATGTTGTTTCACTCAACTTAAGTTGATCAAACAAATTCATTTCAAGCATTACATCATAAATTCTGTCAATGCCGAAAGATATTCCAACACCACTGACATTAGGTAGGCCAAAAATTCCGGTCAGGTCGTCATAGCGTCCTCCACCAAGCACACTGCCACTGAATGTTGAACGTGAGTCATTAACTTTCACTTCAAAAATCGAACCTGTGTAATAATTAAGTCCGCGTGCAAGTGTAATATCTAATTCAAGATTTTGCAGTTGCTTTCCAAATGCATTAAGATATCTTATTACCGCTTCTGTTTCTTCAATGCCTTTTAATCCTATGGAAACTTCAGCTAAAAATGTTTTCAGAAAGTTGAGCTTTGATTCAAAATCTCCGTGTGATTCAAAAAGTGGTTGCATTTTATTAATTGCATCTGCCGAAAGCCCTTTAGTTAAAAGTTCTTCCTTAACTTTCTGTTTGCCTATTTTATCAAGTTTATCAATGGCAACTGTCATTTCCACAATGCGGTCGGATTCGCCGGTGACTTCTGCTATTCCGGAAAGGATTTTGCGGTTATTGATTTTTATGGTGGTTTTAATAGTCAGATCACTGAACACATCGTCCATCAGGCGAATCAATTCGATTTCATTGAGTAAGGAATCTGATCCGATAACATCTGCATCGCATTGGAAGAACTCGCGGTAACGGCCTTTTTGCGGACGATCAGCTCGCCATACAGGTTGGATCTGATAGCGTTTAAATGGAAAACTGATTTCATTCTGGTGCTGAACAACAAATCGTGCAAAGGGTACAGTAAGATCGTAGCGGAGGGCTTTTTCACTGAATTGAGAAGCGGCAAATAAGGAACCTTTCGTTTGAATCTCCTGTAAGTTGGCTCCTTCTAAAAAATCACCACTGTTAAGAATGCGAAAAATCAAGCGATCACCTTCTTCACCGTATTTTCCCATCAAGGTTTTCAGATTCTCCATCGCCGGAGTTTCAATAGGCAAATAGCCATAACGTCGGAAATGCCTGCGGATGGTCTCGAAAATGTAATTTCTTCGCGTCATTTCGGTTGGACCAAAATCGCGTGTGCCTTTGGGGATGGATGGTTTTTCTGCCATAATGCGTTGTGGACATCAAAAATACACATTCAGCGCAATGAAGTGGGATAATTCGCCTGAATCGCATATCTCTTTTTTAGCTATTTTTCGGAACTCTATGTCCGAGTCTACAGTCCTGATCATCGATGATAACCTCTCCCGGCAAGCCCAGCTGGAGCAGATACTTGATCCGTTACCCTGTACGGTAATCCGCACCGACACCTCCGAAAAAGCCCTGGATATTCTGCGTTATACGGAGGTTTCTGTAATTATTCTGGATTATAATCTCAAGGGTATGGAGCTGCATTCTTTTATGGATCAGATCAGAAATGATCC
>DKKR01000007.1:15637-15826 GCA_002455375.1 Bacteroidetes bacterium UBA6661 | reverse complement strand
GGGAGCATTCCGGTAAAGTAAAACCCAAACGCTACGGTTCTGCTTCTGTATTCTTTGCCGACTTCGTCTCTTTTTCCCGTCGTACCAAAGAGATGTCGCCTGTAGAGCTGGTAAATATTTTAGATCAGTTTTTTGCTGGATTCGACAGAGTAATTACCCGTTTTCAGCTTGAAAAAATCAAGACGATTT
>DKKR01000007.1:0-15586 GCA_002455375.1 Bacteroidetes bacterium UBA6661 | reverse complement strand
ATGGGGAGACACTGTAAATATTGCATCCCGAATTTGTTCGCATTGTGATCCCGGAAAAGTGAATATTTCGGCAGCTACCTACGAAAAGATAAAGGATTATTTTGAATGCGAATACAGAGGAGAAATTGAAGGGAAAAATGTGGGTCACGTTGGCATGTATTTCGTTAAGGAATTAAAACCGGAATTTTCGCTCGGCGGAAACGGTAGAAAACCCAATCGGGCCATGAAGCAGATTGCAGGACTGATTTTTATTCAGTTTGATCGTTTGCTGGAAACTATTTTGCAGCGTCTGGAAAATGAATTACCTGAAAATCTTTATTATCATGGGGTTCACCATACCCGCGATGTGTTGCTTGCTGTACAAGCTATTGGGCGGGAAGAGGAATTATCGCCGGATGAGCAATTGATGCTGAACACAGCTGCCTTGTTGCACGATTGTGGTTATTTATACACCTATTCGCACAACGAAGAACTNNTACATACGTCGGCGCAGATCAAAATTATTTCCGGAATTATCCGTACAACAAAAATAAGATCTGTTCCCAAAACCAAGCTGCAGAAAATTATGAATGATGCAGATTATGACTATTTAGGAAGGAAGGATTATACCCGCATCGCTGAATCTTTACGTCTGGAACTGGAAGAACAGGGTAGGCCATTCGAAGAAAAAGAATGGATCAGTTTACAAATCTATTTCCTGAAAAAGCATCAGTTTTATACTACAACTGCATCCAAACTTCGCGAAGATCCGTTGCAAGCCAATATCGTTAAGCTGGAGAAAGCGATGTTACGATTGTTATGATGCTAAAAAGGATCAACATCCAGGTCAATTAACGTTCTGGTTTTGTCGTATTCCNNCCATTAGTTGTTTTTTCCATTGAGGATAGGTTGCTCCTCTCTCAATTTTTAAGAGAATTGTTCGGTAAAAGTAATTCCTGATACGGGGAATGGAAGGTTCTTCCGGACCTAATACCCTTGTTCCCATTACTTTTTTCAGCGCAGAAGCCAACTTAATTGCAGCTTCATCAACCTTTGTTTTGTCTTTATTTCTTAATGTTATTTTGATCAGTTTTATAAACGGGGGATAATGGAAATTCTTTCGTTCAATAATTTCCTGTTTGTACATCCCTATGTAATCGTTTTGCATTACTTTCTGGATCACCCAGTGATTCGGTTCCCAGGTTTGAATAAGGACTTTTCCACGTTTGCCCTTTCGTCCCGCTCTTCCTGCTACCTGCGATAATAGTTGATACGAACGTTCGAATGCTCTGAAATCCGGAAAATTCAACATGGTGTCTGCATTCAGAATTCCTACCAAAGCAACATTATCGAAATCCAGACCTTTTGTTACCATTTGTGTTCCTACCAAGACATCAATATTTCGCTCTTCGAAATCGGTTAGGATTTGTACGTAAGCATTTTTTGTTCGTGTAGAATCCAGATCGAGTCGTTGTATACGGATTCCGGGAATCAGTAATTCGAGATCTTCTTCAATTTTTTCGGTACCAAATCCTACCATTTTTAACTTATGACTACCACAGGCTGAGCAGGTTTTTGGTGGGGGATATGCCGTTGCGCAGTAGTGGCAAATCAGTTGGTGTGTACTCTTGTGGTAGGTCAGGCTGACATCACAATTCTTACATCGCGGTACCCATGAACAGGTTTCGCAGTTCCATTGAGGAGTATATCCTCTCCTGTTTTGAAACAGAATGATTTGTTCCTTGTTTCCAAGAGCAACTTTTATGTGTTCCAGCAGATCATGCGAAAAGGAGGAGTGCATTTCTTTTCGTTTGTGAGCCTGTTTAATATCGACACATTGAATTTCCGGTAGTAATATTCCTCCAAACCGTTTTTTCAACTCTACCAGTACATATTTTCCTGTATCGGCATTGTGGTAACTCTCTATTGAGGGTGTTGCCGAACCCAGCAGAATTTTTGCATTATTTCGTGCGGCCAGAACAATTCCTGCATCTCTTGCATGATACCTTGGAGCAGGATCGAATTGTTTGAATGTGTTTTNNAGTTCTTCATCCACAATAATCATTTTAAGATTTGTAAATGGAAGAAAAACAGAGGATCGTGCTCCTAATAAAATTCTGTACTCGCCTTTAAGTGTTTTAGCCCAGATCTCAGCTCTTTCCTGATCGTTGAACCGTGAATGGTAAATGCCTACCATGTCCCCAAAAAAGCGACGTAACCGCTGAATGATTTGTGTTGTTAATGCAATTTCCGGAAGCAAATACAATACCTGTCCATCCGTTTTTTCCAGTATTTCCTGAATGAGACGGATATAGATTTCAGTTTTTCCCGAACCTGTTACACCATGCAGCAACACCGGTTTGTTTTCATTAAATCCCTTGCTGATTTCATCAAATGCACGCTGTTGTTCGTCGGATAAAACGGGTAGGGTAGAAGTCGCTGATTTTTCCGGAGCCAAACGATCAACCCTGACCTGCCGAATTTCAAAAACACCGGCCTTGATCAGGGTATCGATCGGGGAACTATTTCCACCCAATGCCTTTACGAGTTCGGATTTTTTTACGCTTTTTGGATCAGTGGAATAGCGTCCGGATAGTTGAATAAATTGCAAAAGTGCATCCACCCGTTTTTGTGCTCTTTTATCCTTTTCAAGTTGAGCAAAAACTTCCCTTAATGCATCTTCATCTGTGCAGGCCGCAGATAACTCGATCATTGTTTCGTACTTGGGCCTGTAACGGTATTTAAGTTCTTCTTCGACAAGTATCTTTTTCTTTTCGAGCAAGGATTTAACATGTTGCTGGACGGTGCGTTGACCGAGTAATTCTGCTATTTCCAGCAATGTCATTTTATGCCTTAACTCCAGCGCATCGAGAATAGTTTGTTCTTTTGGACTGAGTGGAAAATCAGTTTGTGAATCAGGATCCGGAACAATTACCGTTTCACTTCCCAATCGGAGTGAGCCAGGAACTGCTGCAAGAAAAACCTCTCCGGGCGTACAGCAATATTAATCGGCCATCCATTCCCAAAAAGTCATTTGTTGCTCCGTAACGATTGGACGCTCATCAAGTATGCCGTCTAAATATTTCGCTTCGTAGTGTCGGGGTGCTGTTTGGTGAACGTTTCTTACAATGGCGGTGTACAATTTATTTTTCCCGAACTGAACAATTGCGCGCATGCCGGGAAGAACATCTTCGTTCATTTCCAGTGGTATGCGATACGTATAATACTGAGGTACCGCCAAAGGCAGAATTACGTCAGNNCAGCAAATAAAGTACGTCGTTCGGAACCGGACACAATAAAAAGTGATTAAAGCGATAGAATTTCCATCATGCGAAGATAATCGGGATAGATTTCCTGCAAGTGTTTGGTCGCATTTTCAAATGGGGTATGTGTCACTTTGTTGTTCATTATCCCAATCATTACGTTTCGTTTTCCTGCCATTAAAGCTTCAACAGCAGCAAATCCCATACGTGAGGAATTGACGCGGTCCATACACGTTGGATTACCTCCCCTTTGGATATGACCGAGAATGGTAACGCGTGTATCGTATTCGGGAAGCGCCTTTTTCACTTTATCCGCAATTTCGAATGCACCTCCTGCTTCATCACCTTCTGCGACAATAATTATTTTCGAACTTTTGTCTTTCCTGCATGCTGCAAGCCGGTTAATTAAGCGATCGAGATCGGTTTTTGTTTCCGGGATGAAAATATCCTCGGCTCCAACAGCAATTCCGCTCCGAAGGGCTATCAATCCGGCATCCCTTCCCATCACTTCCACAAAAAACAAGCGGTTATGACTTTCAGCGGTATCCCGAATTTTATCAACAGCCTCCATAACAGTGTTAATAGCAGTATCGTAACCAATGGTATAATCCGTTCCAATCAAATCATTATCAATGGTTCCGGGGCATCCAACAATAGGAATCTCACAAATCTCACTAAAAACCCGTGCACCCGTAAAGGTTCCGTCACCACCAATGGCTATTACCCCTTCAATGCCGGCCTTCTTCAATTGTTGATAAGCTGCTTTTCGTCCCTCAGGTTCCAGAAAGCGCGGACTTCTTGCCGTTTTGAGGATGGTCCCGCCGCGGTTGATGATGTTGGCCACCGACTTACGATCCATCGGAATAAAGTCTCCATCAATCATTCCCTCATACCCCTGGAGGATGCCAACTACCTCAAGATCATGGTAGATACCTGTCCGTACAACAGCCCGGATACAGGCATTCATTCCCGGCGAATCGCCTCCTGAGGTAAAAACTGCGATCTTTTTCATAGGCGCAAAATACGGAAGAAAGGGATAAAAGCCATCGGATTTAACCCCATAATGCCCCAGTTGGGNNACAGTTTCATTTTTTTTATCGAACGTTTCCGCTTTGTCAATTCAACTATTTTTTTTTACTTGCACCGTTCAATTCTACTCCTGAACATTATGCAGAACCGAACCAGAGGGATCACCTCAATTTCTTTTATCGCGCTGGGAGTCTCCATGCTCATGTTTTCCGCTTGCGGCGACTCCAATACCAATGAACAGGATGTGACGAAAGTCGATCCCAAGGTATTAGACCCAAGTGATGCAATGGGCATCTCTATCAACGGACGTTTATTCAGTATTCCATCTCCGTTCCAAACCGCAGAATTGATTAAAAGCACAGGCGCGCCTTACAATGCAGCCATGCTCAATTCTACAGATCAAACAGCCAACTATTCCACTAANNTACAGGGTGGGGCATTTTCTGAAGACATCATCGATCGTTTTTCAGAAAACATGGGCAACAAAGATTCCATGCTGGTAATTGTAAGTGACGCTTACCGAAATGGTGACGAATACCTGAAGACCAACGATCGTGCCCAGGAAGCAGGACTTGTATTAACAGGAGGATGGATTGAAGCATTGTATTTTGCCTGTGAAGTGGTAAACAAAACCAAAGATCAGAAAATCATCAACCGTATTGGTGAGCAAAAAACCACACTTGGAAATCTTATTGAACTTCTTGAACAGTACAATACTGAAGAAAGCGNNACCTATACCTATCAGAAGCCTGAAACGGACGCTGAGAATCAGGTTACCGTAATCAAGAGTTCTACCAAGGTGGACATCACTCCTGATAACCTGAATAACATTACCCTTAAAGTAAAAGAACTCCGTACCAAAATTGTACAATCTGAACTATGAGAACTTTAGTCCTTTCCGTTATAGTACTCTTCAGTGCCGCGTTTTCAGGCAATGCTGGAGCTCAAAGCTGTGATTCACTTACCAATGTTTGTAAAGGTCACCTTGCCAAGCCTGCAAAAAAGGATAAAGGCTCAATCTTCATCTCTGATGGTCAGACTTACCGTGCCTTACCNNACGCATTGCTACATCTGCAGGTACGAAAGATAATTATGTCATTTTTGAGGTATACGATAAGGAGCGCAATCTTCTTTTTTCGAATGCCGATTATGGAAACGCACCCTACTGGGATTTCAAAGTTGAATCAACAGTAGATGTCATCATTGAAGCACGTCTTGATCCCAATAAAAAGAGTTCCGGTTGTACCGTAATGCTCATTGGGTTTAAGCAATTGAAAAAGTAAAAGTTCATTCTCAATCTATCTGAAAAGACATTTCGCAGTAAATGTCTTTTCGTGTTTGAGACAACACCACGCACAGCATGAGTGAACGGATTGNNAGGGTTGAAGATGAGGACGGACCCGAAGCCGAATCAGGATCAACTGATGGAGGTGGACGCCGCATTGTTGAGATCTTCCTGAAGTCGCAACTTAACCAGGAGTTGGTGGACGAATATCTTCGTCTATTTGACGAATACCTGGAAGCTCACCAGGGGAAATCGCAGAAAAAAGACGGTGCAAAAAAACGTACATCCGTAAATTCTGTAAAAGTTCTGCGGATTTGTACCCAGATCAATGAGGAACTTGCCCAAAAGCAGAAAATCATTGTATTGGTCAGGATCCTTGAGTTCATCAACGAAAACCAATCTGTAACCGAACAAGAGCTTGAGTTTGCCAGTACTGTTGCTGAAACGTTCAATATCTCAGAAGAAGAATTCCGTCGCTGCAAAAATTTCGTTGACAATAAAGAAGACCAGACGGAAGATGGAGCTTACCTGCTTTACATCAATAATTCAAAAGAGAATCCTTTTAAAGAAGCTCACCATATTTACAGTGAGGGAATTCAGGGGCACATTCGCGTATTGCGTATTCCTTCATTGGGAATTTATTTCCTGCGTTATTACGGGAATTCGGAGATCTACCTGAATGGAATAAACATTACACCGCTAAGGGTTTACATTCTCACACAAGGTTCTTCCATCCGTTCATCGCGTGTTCAGCCGATTTATTATTCGGATATCATTAGCAAATTCCTCAGCGATACGTCCGTCAGCAAAATCGTATTTAAGGTGGACGAGATCATGTTCCACTTTAAAGGAGGGAAAATCGGATTGCATCCATTAACCTTTTCAGAAGAATCAGGGAAACTGCTAGGAATTATGGGAGGTTCCGGTGCAGGAAAATCGACTTTGCTGAATGTATTAAATGGTAATTATGCTCCTACAAGAGGTGCGATTACCATCAACGGAGTTAATATCCACAGTGAAAGCAAAAAAATTGAAGGTGTAATTGGTTACGTTTCTCAGGATGACCTTCTGATTGAAGAGTTGACTGTTTTCCAGAACCTGTTTTACAATGCCAAATTGTGTTTTGGAAACCTCAATGATGCACAGATCACCAAGCTGGTATTGAATCTTCTTACAGCCCTTGGTCTATACGAAACAAAAGATCTCCGTGTCGGAAATCCATTGGATAAAACCATTTCCGGAGGACAACGGAAGCGCTTGTATATCGGTCTTGAATTGATCCGCGAACCGGCGGTATTGTTTGTGGATGAACCAACTTCAGGATTATCCTCAAGGGATTCTGAAAACATCATGGACTTATTAAAAGAGCTTGCTTTAAAAGGTAAGTTGGTCTTTGTGGTAATTCACCAGCCATCGTCTGATATCTTTAAGATGTTCGACCGTCTTCTGATTCTGGATGTTGGCGGATTCCCTATTTATTACGGAAATCCTGTTGATGCAGTGATCTATTTCAAGACACTGGTGAATCATGTAAACTGTAATGAAAGTGAATGTCCAACCTGTGGTAATGTAAACCCGGAACAGATATTCAACATCATTGAGAGTAAGGTAGTCGACGAATACGGAAATGCCACTCAGAACCGGAAAGTATCTCCAAAAGAGTGGAATGAGTTGTACACCGAAAAAATCGGCAATCAATTACCGGAAGCACCTGCGCAAAAAGATATTCCGGAAAGCACATTTAAGATTCCCAACAAGNNCAAGATCAAACAATATTGGGTCTATTTGGTACGGGATGTTTTATCGAAACTAACGAATACCCAATACATATTAATTAACGTATTTGAAGCTCCTGCGCTTGCACTTATTCTGGCGTTCTTTGTGAAATTCTTCAACAATGAAGCTGCGCGATCGGGGAATTATATTTTCCGTGACTCAGAAAACGTTCCGCAATTCCTGTTTATTTCAGTTGTCGTTGCCCTATTTATAGGACTCACTGTTGCGGCTGAAGAAATCATCAAAGACCAAAAAATTCTTAAGCGGGAATCCTTCCTGAATCTATCCAAACTAAGTTATCTCAATAGTAAAATCACCATCATGTTCCTCATTTCTGCGGTTCAGATGTTGCTTTATGTTTTGGTAGGAAATTTTGTTCTGGAGATCAAAGGCATGACTTTCGTTCATTGGTTTTCCCTTTTCTCCACAGCATGTTTCGCCAATATTCTGGGCTTGAATATTTCTGCCAGCTTCAATTCAGCAAAGGTTATTTACATCCTTATTCCGATTCTGATCATTCCTCAGTTGTTGTTTTCAGGTGTAATTGTGCGCTTTGATAAACTCCACCCATGGTTTGCTTCACAATCAAAAGTTCCGCTTATCGGTAACGTAATGGCATCACGTTGGGCTTATGAGGCGATGGCTGTGGTTCAGTTTAAGGACAACGATTACCAGAAAAATTTCTTCAGTACTGAAAAGGCACTAAAATTCTCAACCTGGAAAAAAGACCATTGGCTGAAAGAACTTGAGGGATATAATCAAACCATCAAAACCAATCTTGATAATCCTGAAGAGAAGGAAAATGTTGAGCATAAACTGCTCGTCCTGAAATATGAAGTGAAGCGCGAGATGAAATTCATCAAAGGCCTTACTCATCCCTCGGTAGATCAGTTGGAAGTGGGCAAGGTGAATGATAAGGTTCTAAATGAGACCATGATTTATCTGGATCAGCTCAAGAAGCACTATAAGAATGTTTACAAGGAGGCCAGTACCAAAAAGGATAGCATTGTGAAGGCGATGCAAAAAGACGATGCCGCACGCGATCAATTCCTTGCATTGCAGCAATCGTACACCAATCAGAGTCTTGAAAATTTTGTCACCAACCGCAATGTTTTCCCGATGATTATTGAGGAGAATGGTTATCTCGTACAAAAAGCAGATCCCATTTACCTTGATCCCTATGATAAAGGCTTCCTGGAATCGCATTTTTATGCGCCGCGTAAACGATTGTTTGGTTCATATATCGATACCTTCTGGGCAAACATGTTGGTGATCTGGATGATGTCATTCTTCCTGATTATTGTGTTGTATTTTGACGGAATGAGAAAACTGCTGAATATTGGTTCAATTTTCAGTGGATTATTTTCCCGTAAGAAATAGAGAGTAGGGGATAAAAATGAAGAAGTTTTACGGCTGGTTGCTCAGGACCATACCTCGTCCCTGGCTAATCAGATTAAGTTATGTGTTTCGTTTGTTCGCTCCTTTGTTTTTAAAGGGCAACAAAGTTGAGTGTACGGTATGTAAAAAGCACTACCGTAAATTTCTGCCCTATGGAACGCATCAAAGGGACAATGTACTTTGTCNNTATCTGAATGAAAAGACGGATTTCTTTACAGCTAAGCATGAAGTATTGCATATCGCTCCAGAACAATGTTTTTACAAGCGTTTCCGTTCCATGAGCAACCTTCGTTATGTTACGGCCGATCTTGAATCTCCCTTAGCAGATGTGCATATGGATATGCATCACATGCCATTTAAAAACGAAGAATTCGATATTGTATTTGCCAATCACGTTTTGGAACATGTTGATGATCCGCATCAATGTATGACGGAAGTATTACGTGTGCTTAAGCCCGGAGGATGGGCAATTATGCAGGTCCCTATTGATTACTCCAGGGAAACGACCTACGAGGACAGCAGCATTACATCTCCTGCCGACCGCGAGAANNTTTCAGTTGATGAAAACAATTTTTCCGCTGCTCTTCCTGATGATGTACGCGAGCGTTTCCGCTTGCAAAAGGAGGAGGTTCTTTACATCTGTAAAAAGATCACGTAGTTAAATCTTCTTAACAACCGAAGCGTCAGTTTCCAATCATAGAATGCTCCTTTTTCCTATCTTTGCCCAATTTTAATTGAAGGAGCGAATATGACGATCACAAAGGACAAATTCATTGGCGAAGGGCTGACATACGATGATGTTTTACTGGTACCTGCTTATTCGGAGGTTATGCCCCGCGAAGTAGATATCCGTTCTAAATTCACAAAGGGAATAACGTTNNAGTCTGAACTGGCAATTGCCCTTGCCCAACAGGGTGGAATAGGGGTGATTCACAAAAACATGAGCATCGAGGCGCAAGCCAACGAGGTACGTAAGGTGAAACGATCGGAGAGTGGAATGATTCAGGATCCGATCACATTGCAGGTAAATGCTACGGTTTCTGATGCTTTGAAACTGATGGCAGAAAATAAAATTGGCGGAATTCCCGTTGTTGATGCAAATCAAAAACTCGTTGGGATTGTAACCAATCGCGATCTCCGCTTTGAGAAGGTGATGACACGTCCGGTCGCTGAAATCATGACCAGCTCCAATCTGATTACAGCCAAGGCAGGAATGGATCTACGCAGTGCTGAAGGTATTCTTCAATCCAATAAAATCGAGAAATTACCCGTTGTTGATCAGGAAGGCAAACTTGTAGGCTTGATCACTTATCGCGATATTATCAAAATCAAGGAACATCCCAATTCCTGCAAAGATCAATACGGAAGACTTCGTGTTGCTGCTGCAGTTGGTGTTACAGGAGATACACTCGATCGTGTATCTGCATTGGTTGCGGCCGGAGTAGATGCAATTACCATCGATACTGCCCATGGTCATTCCAAAGGGGTGATTGAAGTTTTGAAAAAGGTAAAAGCAAGCTATCCCGATCTTCAGGTTATTGTGGGGAATATCGCTACCGGTGAAANNCTTATTGGTCCGGGTTCTATTTGCACCACACGTGTAATTGCAGGGGTTGGTGTACCACAATTATCGGCAGTGATGATGGTTGCCGAAGCACTCAAGGGGACAGGTGTTCCTCTCATAGCAGATGGTGGAATTCGTTATACCGGTGATGTGGTTAAAGCAATTGCTGCAGGTGCATCTACTGTTATGGTTGGCTCCATGTTTGCAGGAGTGGAAGAGTCGCCCGGAGAAACCATTATTTACGAAGGAAGGAAATTTAAATCCTATCGGGGAATGGGGTCGATTGAAGCTATGCAGCAAGGTTCGAAGGATCNNAGGCTTACTGAGGTCACTTACCAACTGATTGGAGGATTACGCGCAGGAATGGGGTATTGCGGATCGAAAGATATTCCTACGCTTCAGGAAAAGAGCAAATTTGTGCGAATCACCATGGCAGGATTCAGAGAGAGTCATCCTCACAATATTACGATTACTCGGGAAGCACCCAATTACAGTTATAATCAATGATCGTTAACAATAGCAACACCATGAAAACACGTCACATTCTCGGAATTTTTCTTGCAATTCTGTTTGCAGTATCGGCAAGCGCACAGACCGACCCCGTGCTTATGTGGGTCAATGAAAAACCCATCCATAAATCCGAATTTGANNTCGAAATTCAAGGAAGAACTTGCAGGATACAGAAAACAACTTGCGCGTCCTTATCTGGTAGATAATGAAATGACCGATAAACTCATTGCGGAGGCCTACGAACGAATGAAATTCGAATTGCGTGCCAGTCATATTCTTGTTAAGTGTGATATAGATGCAGAGCCTAAGGATACACTGATTGCCTATCAAAAAGCATTGAAATTCCGTGAGCGCATTCTCAAAGGAGAAGATTTTGGAAAAGCTGAATCTGTTAAAGGTGGGTCAGATGATCCGAGTGCCATTAAAAACAAAGGAGACCTGGGATGGTTCACTGCGTTTATGATGGTTAATAATTTTGAAAATGCATGTTACAACATGAACTTGGGAGATCTGTCGATGCCGGTGCGTACGCGTTTCGGGTATCACATCATCAAGCTCACAGGAAAGCGTCCTGCTCGGGGTACCATTCGTGTTGCGCATATTCTGATTGCATCAAAGGATGAAGATTCCAATGAAGCTAAGGCACAGGCAAAAAAGAAAGCAGAAGAAATTCTTGGCCGTATTCAGGCAGGTGGTGATTTTGGAACTTTGGCCAATCAGTTTTCCGAAGATCCAAGTTCAAAAGGAAAAGGTGGAGAACTTTCTCCCTTCAGTACAGGTCGTATGGTTGAGGAATTTGAGGAGGCTTCATTTGCATTGAACNNCAATTGTTAAAACCGCTTACGGCTATCATATCATTAAGCGACTTGAACTTAAGCCTATCGATTCATTCGAAGAAATGAAAGCAACGCTCAAGCAAAAAGTACAGCGTGATGTTCGCTCTCAACTTCCTCGTAAATCGTTTGTGGCTAAACTGAAAACGAAATACAACTTCAAGGAAGATAAAGCTGCATTGAAACCCTTCTTTACTGTGGTGGATACGAATATCTTCTACGGAAAGTGGGATGCAACCAAGGCTGCCAAGCTGAATAAATTCATGTGGTCGTTCAATGGTAAGAATTACACACAAGCCGATTTCACCAATTTCCTGAATAAGAGTCAGCGCAGAACACAAAGGGAAGATGTTTCCAATTTTGTGGCTAAGCAATATGAAAAATGGACTTCCGACTTAATCATCGATTTTGAAGATGCTCGTCTTGAAGAAATTTACCCTGATTTCCGAATGCTGATGAAAGAATACCGCGACGGAATTTTATTGTTTGAGTTAACGGATCAAAAAGTATGGACAAAAGCCATTAAGGATTCTGTTGGACTTGCGAGCTTCTACGAGAAAAATAAAAACAATTACCTCTGGCAAAAACGTTACGTAGTTGATATTTTTTATTGCGCCAATGCTAAAATTGCAAAAGCCCTTCGCAAGGATATCGCTAAAGGAAAAATGAGCAATGAAGCTTTGTTGGAAAAATACAATAAGGAATCACAACTCAACCTGAAGATTGAAAGTGGTAAATACAACGAAGAAGAAAATGTAACGCTGAAAACCAATTTGCCAAAAGCAAAGGGTCTTTCTGCCGATATTCAATTGAATGGACAGGTTGTTATCATCAATGCCAAGGAGATTATTGAACCAACACCTAAGGCCATTAACGAAGCGAAGGGATTGATTACGTCGGATTATCAGTCTTACCTGGAAAAGGAATGGCTGGAACAATTGCGTAAAAAGTATCCGGTTCGTGTTGATAATACTGTTTTATACAGCATAAAATAATCCGGGTTGTTACGATTTCTGTTGCCGGTCTTCGTTTTTGTTGCTTGTTCTTCCGGAAAAGGAGAGAAGGAAGAAAATGTGTTGGCCACAGTGCACGATAAAAATCTGACGCGCGATAAAGTTCTACCGCTTATTCCGGAAGGAATTAATCCGGAAGACAGTGTGGCATTTGTGAAGGGATTTGTGGAGTCCTGGATACGCGATATGGTAATCGTACATCAGGCAGAAAAAACGCTTCCGGAAGAAACACTCAATGTAGAAGCGCGACTGGAAAACTACCGTCGCTCCTNNTTTATGCCTACGAACAGGAGTATGCGCGTCAGAAATTGGATACGATTGTAAGCGATGAAGAAATTGAAGCACATTATGAGGCCAATAAGGATGATTTTCGTTTGGCCGATTACATTGTAAAAGTGTTGTTTGTAAAACTGGTCCGCGATCAACCTGGTAAGGCCAATGTTGCCAAATGGTACAAAAGCACACAGCAAAAAGATTTAATGGAGTTGGAGAAATTTTGTGTGGAAAATGCCGTTAGTTTCTATAATGATTCGGAAAGCTGGATTTATTTAAGTGACCTGATGCAGGAGATTCCAATACGCACCGACGATCGTGCAACATTTTTGAAGTCGACCCAAAAGCTGGAGTTTGAGGACGAAGAGTTTGCCTATTTTTTGCTGATTCACGATTATGANNAGAAAATATTAAATCGAGGATTTTGAATGCCCGTACCAATGAGATTGTGCGAAAGATGCGGACAGATCTTTTAAACTCCTCTCAATCACAAATACGAAACTATGTTGAGAATTAAGCGCCTATTCAGTGTTGCAGGTTTGTTTCTGACCATTCAGGCAGCAGGGCAAGGCAAGAACATCGACCGCATTATTGCAGTTGTTGGTGACCGTCCTATTTTATTTTCTGAGGTAGAAATGCAACGCATGCAGGCTGTAGCGCAAGGATTGCCATTTGGCCCTGAAAAACGTGGTGAAATTCTGGATGAAATTTTATTTCAGAATTTATTGATTACCCATGCTGAATTGGACTCGCTTACGGTAAGTGACGCTCAGGTTACCAACGAAATGGAAGGTCGTCTGCGTTATTTTGAACAACAGATCGGAGGTCGCAAAAAGCTGGAAGAATTTTACGGCAAGAGCATTGCTCAAATCAAGGAAGAGTTCTTTGATATGATCAAGGATAAACTAATGGCGCAGGCTATGGAGCGGAAAATTACGGAAGGAATAAAAGTAACTCCCAACGAAGTTCGCGCATTTTACAACCGTATTCCCAACGACAGTCTTCCACTAATAAATTCAATGGTAGAACTTGCTCAGTTAACCATAGTCCCAAAAGTTAGTGATGAGGAAAAGAAACGCACACGCATTAAACTAGAGGCCGTCCGCAAACGGATCATGTCTGGTGCCAGTACGTTCTGTGTAGAAGCGATCGATTCGGATGATCCGGGTTCAAATGGTAATTGCGGAGAATGGGATTTCATTCCTCGCGGAACATTTGTCCCTCAATTTGATGCCATTGCCTTTCGTTTGAAAGACGGTGAGTTTTCTGAAGTATTTGAAACGGATTATGGTTTTCACTTTATGCAATTGATTCAGCGAAGAGGAGATGAATACAAGGGGCGTCATATCCTTTTTGTACCTAAAATTTCTCCTTTGGAAATGAAGGCATCCAGTTTGCGACTGGATTCGCTCTATCAGGCAATTCGCGATGGGAAGATAAGCTGGGAAAAGGCATGTGAGAAATATTCTACAGATGCAGAATCCAAACGAAACGGTGGGAGGATGATGAATCCGATGAACGGAGATACTAAATTTGATGTTGCCGATCTGGATCCGCAACTGTTTCTGACTATCGACAAAATGAAACCAGGACAAATCTCATTGCCGGTAGGCTATACCACCCAGGATGGAAAACCGGGATTCAGGCTGCTAAAATTAATCAGCAGAAGTGCTCCGCATCAGGCGAATTTAACAGACGATTATCAGCTGATACAGAACGCTGCCCAGAACGATAAGGAATCGAAGACAGTAGATGATTGGGCCAGAAATAAAATCACCTCTACCTATGTGTGGATTGCTGACGATTTTAAGCAATACACGTATCGGTATAATTGGATTCGCCATAACAACTGATGTTAGCCGTTCCACTTGTATCTCTTGATCCCTATAAGCGAGCCAAAATATGGTACGCTGCCGGATTTGTTGTTGCCGGATTAACCTTGTTGTTTTTTTCCTTTACTGCCAACCCAAGTAAGGATCAGGCGATGGTTTTAGGTGGATTGTCGCTAGCTTTTTTACTTACCGGTGCATTCCTTTATCTG
Source organism: Bacteroidetes bacterium UBA6661 (assembly GCA_002455375.1). Classification (GTDB taxonomy): domain Bacteria; phylum Bacteroidota; class Bacteroidia; order AKYH767-A; family OLB10; genus OLB10. The sequence goes on along the minus strand of DKKR01000007.1, from coordinate 622 downwards.
CGTGCAGGAAAAATTCATTTATGCGGAACCTTTAAGCTCAATGGAACAAGTTTGATTGTAGAACGTCTTGATCATTCCCTCGAACAATCATTGAAGGAAATGGGAAGTGTACGTTTTACCGATGAAGGATTTCACAAGTTGCATGGAAACCATGGAAAGATTTTCGGGATCTGCTTTAAGTTTAGTGACGAAAGAGAATGGCAACACTTGCAATTGTTTTTTGTCAGCGAAAAAGAAGTGGCCGAATTTCTTCGTCCCATTAAAGCAGCCGGATTAAAAACGGAATTTTAATCTAACGACTTATCAAATCTCTTTTGAAAAGCTGATTGCCTTTATTTTGTTGCAATATAAAACAAGTCAAGACACTCATCGTTTGCATCTGCGATAAAGAAATCGGATGTGCTTAATGTTTCGGTGAGCNNTTGTTTTTTTCGTAATAATCCATTGCCGCTTTTCCTGCAAAAACACCTTTTGTGTCGACAGTTGAAAAACTTGCCTTGAGTAAATCACGCAATTGTTCCACCTTGTATTCGCGAATGTGCCATGGGTTGCGGCTAAGACTCATCTTTTTGTTAGGTGTGGTAACAATAAGCTGACCACCGGGTTTAAGCACGCGGTGAAT
>DKKR01000008.1:40094-41822 GCA_002455375.1 Bacteroidetes bacterium UBA6661 | reverse complement strand
TAGGCAGCCTCGCTCTTTTTATATCATCTTTAACGCTTCTTCAATTGCAGCATCAATTCCGGCAGGATTTTTACCACCGGCAGTGGCATAAAACGGCTGTCCGCCACCACCACCTTGAATGTGTTTAGAAATACTTCTGATAATTGTGGTTGCATTCAGTTTTCCTGATTGTACCAACTGATCTGAAATAATCAATGACAACATGGCCTTACCATCACTTTCAGAAGCCAATAAAATAAAGGAGTCCGGTAACTGATTGCGAAGCTCAAAAGAAATGTTTTTAATTGCATCAGCATTGGCTAAGTCAATTTTCTGCGCAATAACATTGATGTTATTCTGTAATCTTACTTTTTTTAGAAGTTCTCCTTTAATGCGCTGCGCTTTCTCATGAACATAGCTTTCTATTTGTTTTTGCAGTATTTCATTTTCAGACAACAGCTCTTTTACTCTTACAACTATATCTTTTGGATTCTTTAGTTCTGATTTAATTGTGTTTAATTGCCTCAGTTGATTGTTGATGTATTCCTCAGCCTTTATTGATGTTATTGCCTCAATACGTCTTACGCCTGCAGCCACAGCCGACTCACTGATAATTTTAAACAAGCCGATTTCGCCTGTTGCACTGACATGTGTGCCACCACATAATTCCATGCTGTATGCAGGATCAAAAATAATGACACGAACATATTCTCCATATTTCTCGCCAAATAGTGCAGTTGCTCCCATTGATTTTGCTTCTTCTATTGGGACATTTCTTCTTTCATCTAAAGCTATGTTCTCACGAATTTTTTCATTCACCAATTGTTCTATATTAGTTATATCTTCATCAGACACTTTTGCAAAATGTGCAAAATCAAATCGTGTATGCTCTTCATTTACTAAGGAACCTTTTTGTACAACATGATTGCCTAAAACTTGCTTTAATGCAGCATGCATTAAATGTGTTGCACTGTGATTGGCTGTTATTTTTCTCCTTCTCGAACTGTTGACGGTTGCAATAAAATCTGCTTGCAAATCAACAGGTAATTTATCTGACAAGTGAATGATCTGATTATTTTCTTTTTGTGTGTCAGTAATAAAAATTTTCTCCTTTTCGTTTTGGATATAGCCTGTATCACCAACCTGACCACCGCTTTCTGCATAAAATGGAGTCTGATTGAAGACAAGTTGATATTGTTCTTTATTTTTTGATTTTACCTTTCTGTATTTTATAATGATTACCTCAGCCGTTGTATTGTCATATCCGATGAATTTCGACTCACTGTTTTCAAGAATAACCCAGTCTTCTGCATCAACTGCTGATGCAGCTCTGGATCTTTCTTTTTGTTGTTCTAAGCATTGGTTAAATCCATTCATGTCAACTTGCATGTTTCGTTCACGTGCAATTAATTGCGTAAGGTCAATGGGGAAACCATAAGTGTCGTACAATTCAAAAGCAAACTCTCCATCAATTACAGACTTGTTATATTGATCAAATCTTCTGATACCTGTTTCAAGAGTGCGTAAAAAAGATTGTTCTTCTTCTTTGATTACTTTTTGTACAAAGTCTTTCTGTTCAAAAAGCTCAGGGAAAACATCTTTAAACTGATCAGCTAATAAAGGTGTCAGCCTATGAATAAATGGAGTTTTAAAGTTCAGATAAGTAAACGAATACCGAACAGCTCTTCGTAGTATTCTGCGAATAACATAACCTGCTTTGTTGTTTGATGGCAGTTGTCCATCTGCAAT
>DKKR01000008.1:0-40048 GCA_002455375.1 Bacteroidetes bacterium UBA6661 | reverse complement strand
TCAGCTTTTCTGTTGAACTCCATAAATACGTTATTCCAAATCTCAATAACTAACGGATGCCCTGTATTAACTAAAATTTTCCCATCTGTCTGTTTTCTTTCTTCTTCATTTCGCAAGTCAACATGTATCTCAGAACAGGGGCCACAGGGTCCTGTATCACCCATTTCCCAGAAATTATCTTTCTTATTACCCATTAAAATCCGTGAATGATCAAGGTGTTGTTTCCAACAATTACTTGCCTCTTCATCGAACAATAAATTTTCATTCTTATCGCCTTCGAAAACGGTAACATACAAACGGTCTTTAGGTAGTTTATAAACTTCTGTAAGAAGTTCCCATGCCCATGCAATGGCTTCCTTTTTAAAGTAGCCTGCCTTAGGATCGGTTGGGTCACCAAAACTCCAGTTACCAAGCATTTCAAACATGGTGTGGTGATAAGTATCAACACCCACTTCTTCAAGGTCATTATGTTTACCTGAAACACGCAGGCATTTTTGTGTATCGGCAACACGTCTGTATTTTGCAGGTTGATTCCCTAAAAACCAATCTTTGAACTGATTCATTCCTGCATTGGTAAACATTAGTGTAGGGTCACCTTTAACAACTATGGGTGCTGAAGGAACGATGGTATGTTGTTTCGAATGAAAAAAATCTAAAAATGTTTTACGAATTTCTGAAGAGGTCATGTAATTTATTAAAATGGTGAAAGAAGTTTAAATGAAGATATTTAAATAACTGATTTTTATAGTTTTTGAATATTTATGCAATATCAGGAAAATTTTATTTTTGCTGAATTGTGCAAAAATAGAATTTAAGATTATGGCGAAGGCCAAATATTATTTTAATACACATTCTTTAAAATACGAAAAGGTAGTTGTTTCCTTTAAAAAGCGCTTTTTACGTGTTTTAGGATGGCTGGCAACAACTATGGTATTTAGTGCAATCATTATCGCATTGGCCTATCAGTTTCTGGATTCACCTAAAGAAAAGCAGCTTAAACGTGAAATTGCTGTTATGGACCTTCAATATGAGATTTTGCAACAAAAATTGGACTTGATGTCTAAAGTACTTAAGGATATTGAGTATAATGATGACAATATTTACAGAGTAATCTTCGAAGCAGACCCAATACCCGAAAGTGTAAGAGAGGCAGGTTATGGAGGCGTTGATAAGTATCGTTCATTAAAGGGTTATGACAACTCAGCGCTGATGATTGAAACAACAACACAGTTGGATAAACTGATGCGGCAAATGTATGTACAGTCAAAATCGTTTGATGAGGTATTTGAACTCGCAAAGAATAAAAAAGAGTTATTGGCATCTATTCCGGGAATACAACCTGTCAGCAATAAAGAATTATCGCGGATTGCATCGGGCTTCGGCTACAGAATTCATCCCATTTACAAGACCAGTATTTTACACACCGGTATTGATTTTAGCGCCCCGGTGGGAACAGAAATATATGCTACAGGCAATGGTTTGGTAAAAAAGGTTGAAAAGGAGGGTAGAGGGTATGGAAATAATGTAACCATAAATCATGGTTTTGGTTATGAAACGCTGTATGCACACATGAGCAAAATTGTGGTTAAACCAGGACAGAAAGTAATCAGAGGGCAGATTATTGGATATGTAGGTAATACCGGAAGCAGCACAGGCCCACACTGCCACTACGAAGTAATAAAAAATGGCAGCAAGATAAATCCGATAAATTTCTTCTTCAACGACCTTACAGCGGCACAATATGAACAGGTGTTGGAAATTTCTTCAAAATACAATCAATCATTCGATTAGATTTGTGAATTATAGAAAAATCATCTGATGATGCAGCATGACGACCTACATATTGAAAAACTGTATTACAGCATTGGTGAAGTTGCTGATATGTTTAAAGTAAACACTTCGCTCTTGCGTTATTGGGAGAAAGAATTTACTATGCTACATCCTAAAAAGAACTTGAAAGGGGAGCGGCATTATACAAAAAAAGACATTGAAGCATTCCGAGTTGTTTACCATTTGGTAAAAGAAAAGGGATTTACATTAAACGGTGCCAAACAGTATCTTAAAACAAATGGCAAATCAATTCCTCCATCTGGAGTAAAGGAAATTACAGAGGTTAAAGAAGATAACAGTCATGTGAAATTTGCTTTGAACCGGTTAAAAGCTTTCTTAATTGAAATGAAAGGTAATCTTTGAAATTACATTGTATAATACACATGAATTGTAATTTCCAATTTCATTTACATTTAGTTTAGTTTTGCTGCTGATTTTAGAAGCGTGAGTTGAAACCAAAGAAATTAAATTCCATTTACAGATTTTTACCATTTCACTTTATTAGAAAGTGGCATGTTGTGATATTGCTGATTGGCATTTTTTCTAACACATTTTGTCAGGACTCTGTTAACACACAACAAAAAATTCCATTCTTTGAACCTTCGCCAGTTTATAACAAACAGCGAGTACAAATTGCAGGATATACTACACTTGGCTTGTATGCAGGTACTATGGCAGGATTATATCAGTTGTGGTATAGTGGGTATGATATGAACCATTTTCATTTTTTTAACGATAATGGGGAATGGCTACTGATGGATAAAACAGGACATACTTTTAGTTCGTATATTGCAGGTAAACAAGGTTACAATGTTTGCCGCTGGGCAGGCATGGACAATAAAAAAGCAACACTCATAGGAGGAAATCTTGGCTGGATTTTTTTAGTATCGGTCGAAGCTTTAGATGGCTTTTCTTCTGCATGGGGTTTTTCTTGGGGTGATATTGCAGCTAACACACTTGGATCATCAGTTTTTATTGGACAACAGCTGCTTTGGCAGGAGCAAAGAATAGAGTTTAAGTTTTCTTTTCATCAATCAAAGTATGCTCATTATCGTAAGGACCTTTTGGGTGAAAATTATATTCAACAACTTTTTAAAGATTATAACGGACAAACATTGTGGTTGTCTGCTAATATCAACTCTTTTATAAAGAAACCAAAAGTAATTCCGGCATGGCTCAATATAGCTGTTGGCATTGGTGCTGATGGTATGACCGGAGCATTTGATAATGCTACAGAATATAAAAATAACCCGATTCCTAATTTCAAACGGTACAGACAAATTTATATAGCACCGGATATTGACCTGACTAAAATAAAGACCAAGTCAAAAGCATTGAAATTGTTTTTTGAAGTCACCCGATTTATAAAATTTCCATTGCCTGCACTTGAAATTAATTCAAAAGGGCAGTGGCTTTTTCATCCCATTTATTTTTAAAGCTGCTTCTCAATAATTTTAATACTGATGGTTGGTGCTTTTGCAGTTTTATCAGTACCATCTTCAATCAGGTCAACACCCTTTAGGATTACAGTGTCACCTTCTTTTAAATCATTAATTGCCTTGCGTCCAAGAATGGGTATCATCCTATCATCGCCAACACCAAAACTCTTATTCTCAAAAGGCTTCATTTTTAGAATTGTAAATTCGTAAAACTTCAGTTTATAAGTTTTTGTGTCTTGACAATTAACAATAAATGGTGGATTTTCTACCCATTTTATAAGGTCTTCTTTTGTCAGTTCATTGGTTAAAAGACTATCTGTTTTTATTAAACATTTTCCGGGACCAGTAATTTTTTGCTCTTGATTTACCTTGCTTTTCTGTCCAAATGCAGTCAATGAAGTAACTACTAATAAACATACTAATACAGCAAAAATTTTAGTTGTTTTTATCATATGTTGGTTGTTATTAAATGACAACTATTTTTAATTTTTATTTAAATGTAACACGAATGTAGAAGAATTTTTTTTCAGTAAGTTCTAAATTGTCCTTTTTATGGTAAAGGAGTGGAAAGGAAGGCTTCTGAAAATCCTAAATAATACTCTGATTCTTACAAGTACTTTTAAAAGCACAATTGAATGAAATTTGTATTAAAGATGAATTTGTTTTAATCAGGTTTAGTGCTTTTACGTGAATTTTTATTTTTAAATAAAGGGTAAATAAAGCTAAAAACCTGTTAAAAAAGTAGTCTTTTACTTGAAAAAGTAAAGATAATATATTGACAAGCAGTATTGTATAATGTTGCTTAAAAATAAAGTTAGCATTGCCGCTAAACGCATAGTATATTTGCAACGCCTTTAAAAAAATAATGCAATTTTAAACCATGATTATCGTTTTTTGTTCTTACATTGCATACATAGAAACACACATAAAAATTAGATAAATTAGATGAGACAGCTAAAAATTACTAAATCCATTACAAACCGTGAAAGCGCATCGTTTGAAAAGTATTTACAGGAAATTGGTAAAGAGGAGTTAATTACAGCACAGATGGAGGTTGAACTTGCCCGAAAAATCAGAGCAGGAGACCAACGAGCATTAGAGAAATTGGTAAGAGCTAACCTTAGATTTGTTGTTTCGGTAGCTAAGCAGTATCAGTCACAAGGTTTGAGTTTACCTGACCTGATTAATGAAGGAAATCTTGGTTTGATAAAAGCAGCAAAACGTTTTGATGAGACAAGAGGTTTTAAATTTATCTCCTATGCAGTATGGTGGATTCGTCAGTCTATTATGCAGGCCTTGGCAGAGCAAGCACGTATAGTAAGGTTACCACTTAATCAGATTGGTGCTGCCAACAAGGTAAAGAAAGCATTTTCTAACCTTGAACAAAAATTTGAGCGCGAACCAACAGCAGAAGAATTAGCCAATGAATTAGAAATTGATACAGACAGAATCGCATATACCATGAAAATGCCGGGTCGTCACGTATCAATGGATGCACCATTTGTACCGGGAGAAGATAATACATTACTTGATGTATTAACCAATCCTGATGCACCTTATGCTGACAGCACACTCATGGCAGAGTCGTTACACACTGAAATCAACCGTTCATTAGAAACACTGCCTGAGCGTGAAAAAGATGTAATTAAGCTTTTTTACGGCATTGGTGTTGAGCATGGGTTGTCATTGGAAGAAATAGGCGAAAAGTTTGATTTGACACGCGAACGTGTACGTCAGCTTAAAGAAAAAGCAATTAAGACACTTCGCCAAAATTCAAAGAGCAAATTACTTAAAGCCTACTTAGGGCAATAGTAAAAGCTGTTTCTTTTTAAAATTTAATCGTGCTCATCCGGTTCAACATGGATGAGCACGTCTGCTATAAGGGGGTTGTGTTTTATTAATGCATCTTTTAAATGATGTGCAATCTGATGACCTGCCTTGACACTAATGTTTGAGTTGACCGTGACATGAAGGTCAACAAAAAAATTGATACCGGTTTTACGCACATAGCATTTTTCTGTATCAATCACACCTTCAACTCTTCCTGCCACTTCTCTGATTTCTTTAACAACATCATCATAAAGATGTTCATCCATGATTTCACCTAAGGCAGGTCTGAATATCAGATAACTGTTGTAAAAAATAAATCCGGAAGCAACTAAAGCCGCCCAGTCATCTGCCGCTTCGTAACCATCACCTAAATAAATAGCAAAAGCAATTCCGATAAAAGCAGCAAGAGAAGTAATAGCATCGCTTCGATGATGCCATGCATCAGCCTTTAGTGCTGAACTATTAATTTTTTCATTCCGCTTAGAAACAATTCTATAAAATAATTCTTTACTCACTATAATGACAGCCAGAACAGCGAGTGTATAAGTCTCCGGTATCTGATGCGGTGTTCTGATATTCTTTATTGATTCAATTGCAATAACTGTAGCAGCAGAAACTAAAATTCCAACTACAACAAATGTTATCAGTGGCTCTACACGACCATGACCATAGGGATGATTTTTATCTGCTGGGCGGCTAGCATATTTCAATCCTAGCAACACTAAAATTGACGAGAAAATATCTGTTGTAGATTCAATTGCATCAGCAATCAATGCATACGAATTACCGAAGTAGCCAACAATCCATTTGATGCCGGCAAGTAAGGTATTTCCAATGATACTAATCCAGGTGGTCTGAATAGCCTTTTGATTCGACATGAATTAATTTTTCGTTTCAAAATTACAAGATTCAAAACACTTCATCAGTTAAAATCACTTTATTGCAGAAAAATTTGCAAGTGTGTTTATATTTGACTCTTTGTTCAATCTGAAGTCGTATTTTTGACTTACGTTCAATGATTTATTTCTCAATTATTAAATTTATGAAACCTGATTCTATATACTTTTTTGTTGTTATTGCTGTGACGTTTCTTATATCCGGTTGTTCGCCTAAGTATTATGTACCACCTCAGCCCAATATACCTGCATTGGCAAATGGAGGTGAAGGCAAGTTCGGAACTTCGTTTTCATTACCTCAGTTTGGTGTTGGCGGCATGGCTTTCGATGCACAGATGAGTTACTCACCCATAAAGCATCTTGGGCTTACTGCAGACGGCATGTATTTCAGTGGTGGAGATAAAACAAATGATTATTCAGGGAAAGGAATTGTAGGCAATGTCGGACTTGGATATTATGGAATGGCTTGCGAAAGATGGGGCGCAGATGTTTATGCCGGAATAGGAAAGGGGAGTATCAGAATGAATCAGGATAGTTTGAAGTTTTTTAGTTCTGAATTGATGCGATATTATATTCAGCCCGGGGTATTTTACAGAACTAGGAGATTTGATTTTGGACTTGTGTTCAGGCTTAGCAGGCTACTTTACGAGGATATGAAATATTATAGTCAGGCAGACAATGATGATATGCTTTACGGAGAAAAATTTCTATTCTATGAACCAAGTTTGTATTTAGCATTAGGAGGAAACTTAGTAAAAGCCAAATTTCAAATCACCCCTTCTTTTAAAATTGATAATGAGTTGGAATTTAACCGTCAGAAATTAGTTTTGAGTTTTGGAATTGATTTTTTAATTGGACGTAATAGAGCTGACAAACTAAAGTAATTTCTTATTCACTTTATGTCGTGTTGCATCACGATTTGTTTTCTTTATAAGATTATTTTTAAAAGCTTCCTCTAAATCAGTGCCGGTCTGATTGGCTAAGCAAATCAATACAAATAAAATATCAGCCATTTCATCAGCCATCTGTAAACTGTCTTCATTATTTTTTGCTGATTGCTCACCATATTTCCTTGCGATTATTCTTGCTAATTCACCAACTTCTTCTGTTAGTAAAGCAAGGTTTGTTAACTCATTGAAATATCGGACACCATGTTTCTTTATCCAATCGTCAACAATTTGTTGAGAATCTTTAATGGTCATTTGTATGTTTTTTAGAGTCTATAATTATAGTAACTGGTCCGTCATTGGTCAAAGACACTTTCATGTCTGCGCCAAATTTTCCTGTATAAACATTGATATCATTTTTACAAAGTTGCTGAATAAAGTATTCATACAATGGAATTGCTTTCTCCGGTCTGGCTGCCTGAATAAATGAAGGCCGGTTACCTTTATTAGCATCACCATAAAGTGTAAATTGTGACACCAACAATATTTGACCATTAATATCTTTTACAGAAAGATTCATTAATCCGTTTTCATCAGAAAAAATTCGCAAGCCGATAATTCTCTTGCATAGCCAATCAACATCTTCTTTTTCATCAGCAACAGAAATCCCCAAAAGCACTAACAGACCATTTTTAATGGAAGAATAAATTGCTTCTTCAATTTCAACGCTTGCTTCAGTTACTCTTTGTATGACAACTTTCATGTTTAACGAAATATATCTTCATTATTTAAAATACTGAGGTAATTATGATAGCGCGATGGACTAACCTCACCATGCTCCAGAGCTGCTAAAACTGCACAACCGCTTTCGTTGACGTGGATACAATTGTTGAATTTGCAATGTGGTAATAATCGAAAAAACTCAGGGAAATAATGTGTCACATCATTCTTGTTGAAATCGTAAGTTCCAAACTCCCTGATGCCCGGTGTGTCAATTATGAATCCACCTTCCGGGAGTTGATGCATTTCTGCAAAGGTGGTACTATGTTTTCCGGTCAGATGTTGTTCAGATATTGGCGTTACCTTCAAATTTAAACCGGGAATTAACACATTAATAAGAGAAGATTTTCCAACTCCTGAGTGCCCAGTGAATAAATTTATTTTATCTTTTAACTGTGCCTTTAACGGACTTAATGAATCTGATACGTGGCTTGACACTACATAAACAGAATATCCAATTCCTGAATAAAGATTTTTTAATTCATTAACATAATTTAAAATGTCTTTATCATAAATATCTGCTTTAGTAAAAATGATAGAAGCCTTAATGGAATAGGCTTCGGCAGTAGCAAGAAATCTGTCAATAAATCCTGTTGATGTTCGTGGTAGTACAGGTGTAGCTACTAAATATGCATGATCAATATTGGACGCTAAAATATGAACCTGTTTGCTTAATTTTTTGGATTTTCTGACTATGTAGTTTTTCCTGTCAAGAAGTTCTGTAATCAATGCATCATCGTTTTCAAAATAATATTTTACATAATCCCCAACGGCTACGGGATTGGTGCTGTTAATGTCTTTAATCCTGAAACTACCTTTAATTCTGCAAAGAATTCTTTCTTTTCCGGTTTGAACGGTTATAATATTACCTGTTGTTTTTACGACTACACCTTCAAAAGTTTGCATAACATTAAAGCCATTTAATCAATTCACTCAGGCAATGCGTTTCAAAAGTTACCTCGTAATTATGTTTGACTCCGGCAGGATTCAGATATGCACAATCCATACCTGAGGCAATCGCTCCGGCAATATCAGTCTCTACATTATCACCAATCATCAGACAATCTTTTATTGGTGTCTGAAGTAATTCTGCAGTTTGTAAAAAAATTCTTGGGTCTGGTTTGTGATAGCCAATCTCTTCTGAAATTATTATCTTACTAAAAAAATGATCTATTGATGATGATCGCAACTTGGTGTGTTGTGCTTCAGCAAAGCCATTAGTAATTATAGCTAACTGATATTTGCCATGTACATGATTTAATAAATCTTTAGCAAATGGAATTAACTCCTTTTTGCCGGGTGTATTCTGAACAAAAAAATCAGAAAGTTTTTCAACTAACTCCTTGTTTGCAATTCCAAAGTATTTTAGAGTGAGTTCAAATCGCCCTGCACGCAGATAAGATTTTTTAATCCGTCCAAGAGAATATTCAGTCCACATCCTGTTGTTAATGTCAACATATTTCTGAATAAAATCATGTTCACTGATAATGCCATACTGCCCTAAATTATATTGATGATACATTTCAGACAGCGATTGTGCAGCGTTGACATTGGTATCCCACAAAGTATGGTCGAGGTCAAAAATAAGATGTGAATAGTGCTTTAACTTTTTCATGGTTCAAGAACTTTTTGTTGTAAAGCTTTTATGGAATAGGCATGATATAGTTCAAACGAAGATACCATTACAATTGACCATGCTGAAATAGAAATAAGCATGTATAAAAAAACTTTCTTTTTATCAGGTACTAATCTTGACGCAATGATTGTACCTATAGGAATTGAAATAATAACAGGCGTTAGCAAAGCAATTCCAAACAAACCATATTTTTTCCAAATGGTTATAATTCTTCTGTTTCGTTTAGTAAAAATTTTATTTTTTGGTTTTTCCTTAGCGTCAACATAAGTATAACTGACAACAACTTTACCTTCACTATCTACTGTGGGTTCAGTGAAAGGTTGGTTACGTGAAACGGTTTTTTTTATTCGATTTTGCAGCCAATGCCAAACATTTGCTACCTGATCACTAAAAAAGCTAAAGACAAAAACACCAAGCATTCCACCGATAATAGGATAGACTATTGCTTCGAAAATTGTGAAGTCATACTTCTCGTCATAATAGGCAAAGGCAGGTCCAACAACAAATTTTACACTGCTGATTAATATGACCATCAGAATTTTTACAAACTCACCCATGTTTTAATATTCTGATTAACCAACGAAAGATAGTGAAAATTCTGTTTGAACTACTTTTTCTCGCCAAAAGCTAAGTCACCGGCATCACCCAAACCGGGAACAATGTATGACTGTGCTGTGAGTTCCTCGTCAACAGCGGCAACCCAAATGGTTAAATCATCAGGTAAATTTGCTTTAACATATTCTATACCTTGTCTGCTTGCAATAGCTGCAACCACGTGTGTGTGAGCAGGCTGCCCCGATTCGAGCATTGCTTTATATGTTTCAACTAATGACTGACCGGTGGCAAGCATAGGGTCGCTTAAAATTAAAATACGTCCGGCAATTGGTGGTGATGAAAGATACTGAAGATGAATATCAAAACTACCGTCTTTATGATGACGTCTGTAAGCCGAAATAAATGCATTGTCTGCCTGATCGAAATAATTCAATAATCCCTGATGCAATGGTAGTCCTGCTCTTAAAATGGTGCCCAATACCGGTTGGCTTTGCATCAATGGTACTGTGGCAATGCCCAGAGGGGTGGTAACATCGGTGTTTTCGAAAATCATGGTTTTGCTTATTTCGTAAGCAGCAATTTCACCAATGCGTTCGAGGTTTCTTCTAAAACGCATCCTGTCATTCTGAATTTCAACATCGCGTAATTCTGCTACAAAATGATGCAATAAGGAGTTGCTTGTGCTTAGTATGTTTACCATAGTTATCGTTTTAAAAGTCTTACAGGAAATGGAAGTGTATTTTTTTTCAGGTGTAAATATACATGTTCAATAGAACCAAAACTACTGTAATAACGTGCCAGTCCGAAATCATTGGAGCCTTCAAAATCAAGGACTATATTCTTGTTTGCATTTTCCTGAATTACAGAGTCAATGAGTAATGACATTGCACCGGAAGATTTTCCAATTACGCTATTCCCTGAAAAAAGAAAAATAATTCTATAATCTGTTTGAATGAATAATCCACCACAAATAGTTTGAGAACCATCAGAAACACCTCGTGTATAGCATATTCCTTTTTGTTTCAAAGTAGAAAATAATCGGCTTAGTAATTCATAACTTTCATCTTTCATTCGTTCTATTTTCAAACCTCTGTCATGTCTGAATAAGCTTATTACTTCGGAAATATCAGGTTGGTTTAAACTTAATTCAGATCTTTTTGCCTTATTAATATTTCGTTTTTGATTTTCAGAGTAAAACTTTCTGAGTTCTTCGTAAGGTTTGTTTAGCTCCAATTCGAAGTTTAGTTGTTTGGTAGCAATAAATTTATTGCCAGCTGCCGGGTTGAAAGAGTTTAAATTTATCTCTATCAGTTTAAATTGTGATGGAATAGCATTTAAAAACGCATTAGAAGTTGCATAATCTACAGGGTGTGAAGAAAATATTCCTAATTGTTGTGTAAACATTGGCTGGTACAGATAATTGAATCCCATCTTTTTTCTCCATGTCAGTGGAAATACATAGTTGTAGTCATCAATTACTAATGCATGCCAGTTAGGGCTAACTACATCAAGGTACCATGAGAAAGCATACGGCAGTTTATTTAAAGCTTGGTTGATGTTTAGATCCCATTTTGCTTTGTCAATCTCACTATGTTCAAGATACCTTATTTCCATTTCAGACAGCCGCTATTTTAAGTAACTCTTCATATATATCTCTATAACCTTTCCATATATGATTCTCACTGAGTGATTCATTGTGCCATAAACTGATAAAAGTACCATTTACTGCTTTAACTTCTTCTATTAATGGTTTTATCAGATCAATAACCTGTTCAGGATTAACTTTGAGATAATATCTGAAAGTTGCATCCATAACAGCGAACGGATGAATTAAAAGTGGAGTTTGAACTTCCTGGTCCAGATCATAAAAATAAAAAGAAGAGCAAATGCCTGCTCTGAAGCCGATATTTCCAGCATAGCCCATTGTGAAATCTTCTTTAATATCAACACTTATAAGTTTTCTGTAAGTATCCGGCAGCCTTATTTTCAGAAAATGTTGCCTGCTTTTGGTAACTTCTCTTTTCAGAATTTTTGTCAGTAGCTGAACTTCTTTTTGTAATCGGCCATCTTTGATATTTGAACCATAGCTTGGATGAATACCTGCATCGGCATAGTCAGCCAAAGATTGAATGAGTGATTGAAAATTTCTGTTATCAACAGAAACATTTTTATCATTTTCTCCATATTCACCTAATAGAAAAAAATAAATCACATTAATCTTATATCTTTTATGCAAATCATGCATTAACTCATAAGTATGATAAGGGTCATGCATCAATCGCATTAAAACCTTAGAACGCTCAACAATTTGAGGCAAATCGAAATTGACTAAAGACCGTCCATAAGCGCCAATAGTACGCATCAGACCTTTTTCCAAATAAGCATAAGCATTGTCAATGTCAATAGTTGAAACATACTTGTATTTCGGACTGACTGATTTAAGCGTAGGATATCTTTCTAAAATAATTGACTTGAATTTCTGTGCCCAAATATTTACTACAGGTTTCTGTAAAAAGCCTCTTGTATATGCAATACTTTCAGTTTCATTATAGCGGTCATGCAAGTCCCGTAAGTGAGGCAGATACTCTTCGTAACGGCTCACCAAATAAAATGATGCAGAAAACAAATCGAAAGGAACACTGTATTTTGGATGTGTTGCATAAAATGCTTTTATGCCATCCCATTCAGTAAAGCCGAATTGCTGGTCTTCGATGCCTTTTTCAAATAACAACCTCTCTGAATAAATGAATATTTCATTTTCAATCTGATGTTCTGAGTAATTAAATTTCGGGCCGGCATAACTTTTAAATTCTTCAACATTATGTGTTATTTCAAAACTAATACCCATTAGTTTGCCAATAAATAAATCAAAAATATATTTAAGACGTGGTGAAAACTTATGTGTATAGACTAATAACATCATTTATTAAAAAAAGGTCAGGTACTGAAAAATTTGAAAACCGGTAATGAAAGTATTCCGCCAACCATAACCACTTTAGCAATCATGCTGGCTACTTTGAAATGCTTTTTTTCAGCCGAGAGAAATAATTTCACTGATAGAATGAGCAGGGGCACTTGTACAAATAGAATAGTATAACCGAATACCGGAAGGCTTTCCCACCAGGCTTGTTTAATCTGAATAAATAAAATCAGCCCAACTATTAAAAGCAACAAACCAATGGCAATAAGTTTTGTGTTATTGATTCCGGCAACAATAGGGAGGGTGTTGCATCCAAATTCCCTATCGCCTTCAATATCTTCCATATCTTTTATTATTTCTCTGACTAATGAAATAAGGAAAGCAAAAAACGCATACGCTGCCGTAATTGCAATTATTAATCTAAGATTATACATCTTATTATTGATTACAGGAAGCTTAATATCTCGAAATGCATACTGCAACTCATAGTCTGCAAATGCCGGAAGAAAAACAGCAACAGCAGTTAAAAATGCCACCACAAAATTTCCAACCAAAGGAAGTCGTTTGTATGAAGCTGAATAAAAATAGAGTAGTGCTGCAGTGAGTAAATAGGTTAGTGCAAATTGTCTTAACTTCAATGCATAAGTCAGATAAAGTCCTATTGCAATTCCTATGATGGAGAAAACAAAATAGAGTGTTTTCATTGTCCATCCGGAAAAATCGTGAACCTTACCAATTCCGTTTGCGGCATCAATGTCTTTATCAAAAAAGTCATTTATTACATAACCTCCTGCTGCAATAAGTACTGTGCTTAGCACAATCAGTAGAAACTGCCATGTATGTAACGAAGGTGTAAATTCTGATGTTTTAAGTAAAGGAACAACAACCATATAATATATCAGACATTGCGCTAATGCCAATATGATTAAATTCGGAAACCTGATAAGTTTTAGAAATCCCATTATTCCCAATCGTTGTTTAGAGTTAAAACCTGTTCAATAACATCACGTGCACATCCATCACCGCCTTTAATAGGAGATATGTAATGGCAAATATCGCGAATTTGAGGTGCGGCATCGTATGGGCATGTGGCAATAGAGCAATTTTTCATTGCTTCTACATCAGGCATATCATCACCCATATAAAGTAGTTGAGCTGATGTAAGATGATGTTCCTGCATTACAGCAAGTAACTGTTGAAGTTTGTTGCCTATGCCAACATAGATATCAGTTATACCTAAATTTTTAAGTCGGATAACAACGCCCTCATCCTTACCACCGGAAATAATTACAACACGATAACCTTTTTTTACTGCTAATTGAAGGGCATAGCCATCTTTAATATTCATAGCACGCAAAAGCATTCCATCGTTTGTGACATGCAGCATGCCATTAGTGAGCACACCATCAACATCAAAGACAAAGCATTTGATATCTTTTAATTTTTCTTTAAAATTCACGCTATTCATTTTTTGTGAAATTTATAAATTGAATCCGTCATTTGCTTATACAGTTTTGTAAGTTGTTTGTTATCTTTCAATAACATTAAATGTCGTTGTATTGTTTTTTTATCATTTCTGACAGCAGGTCCTGTTTGAAAAGAAGCAGGATTACCATCTAATCGCATTACAGTATGTCTGATTAAAGGTTTTAGTAGATTAAATTCAATTCTGTTTTTTTTCAGAAAATCGAATGCCTGTGCATACAAATGATTTGTGAAATTATTCACAAGCACTGCTGCAAGGTGCAGCTTTGCTCTTTTCTGAGAGTTCATCACCACATAGCCGCAATTTATAGAAGTAATAAGTTGTTTCAGTGAAGTTAAAACCCTGTTGTTAGTTGCTTCCAAACAAAAGGTTAATTCGTCTGATAGAACGCTTTCGGAGGCAACAGATTGCAAAGGATAAACTACGCCAGCTTTTTTAAATTTCTTTTTCAAGACTTGCAAATCAACAGTGCCCGATGTGTGAACAAATATACTGTTTATATCAGGTAACTTAGATACAACTTCGGCAATGCTGTCATCGTTGGTTGCAATGATAAATATATCAGATTTGATGTCAATTTTTTGAACGTCAGCAATAAACTTACTGCCTGTAATTTTTGAAAGTGCAGAACCGGTTTTTTTATTTCGGCTGTAAATCTGATTAATCTTATGTCCTGAAGTTTTGAATAATATGGCCAACAACCAGGCAACATTCCCTGATCCAATAATGGTCAGTGTCATGCTGTTATCCTTTGTCGGTGTAGCGGACATATTCTTTAAATCGTTTTACTGAAACTATCCAAGTTCCTGTAAGCATTAAGATACAACCAATCCACAATAAATTTATATGAGGGAAAATAATTGCCTTCATAATAATAAAATCCTTTTTGTTCGCTTTCTTTTCAGCAATTTCAAGTTTTATTTTTCCGCTTTCAGGACTGATGCTTGTGAACCTGAATTTTAAGCCAAGTTCATCAAGAAAATAATTTTTTGAAACAGCCATTCTGTCTTTAATAAGAAATTGTGGGGTTATTGTATGTTTCTTTTTGTTTACATCAGTAACTTCCAACAAGGCTGTTACACCAAAACTGTCAAATGATTCTACTTCAACACCAGTATTGTCTTTAACTAATTTTTCCAAAACAACAAGACTGTTTGATGTAGCCAAAGTATCACCTACAGCCATCTCATGTTCAGTAGGTGTATCATACTCGTCCATGGATACATTTTTAGTGTATTCGTCCAGATTAGCATAGGTTACGTGTGTATAAATATCTTTATCAGGAAACCATTTTGTTGCCGGTTCAGGAGAATTTCCCATTCTCTCATTAAGTTGAATAATCGGCTTCAGGCTGAATGCCTTTTTTAGTTCGCCTGTCTTATTATTCAATTTATAATATTCAACATCAAAATAAATGTTATGACCTTTCTTTTCGCGACCACTATAAGTGACAAAATACTTTCCCATCTGCAAGGTATCACCTTTGGCAAGCATAATGTTTTCATTGTTAGGAAAGTCTTTTCCTAAATCAATATTCAATCTGTTTTTAGAAATAATTCTTGAATTTGCATTTGAAATTAAAGTGCCTAACAAAATAAAAGCGAATCCGATATGTGCAATTGATGCACCACTGAAAGAGAATTTCCCTTTTAATACACGAATAAAATAATCGAAGTTGGCAATGATTGCAAATACAGCAGTAAATAACAATATCATATAATGAATACTGTTAAACTTTAACAACAGAATTAAAACTACAGCGAGAATTAATGAAATGGTCAGAGATAACAACAACTTTTTAAATACTTCTTTTGGGTTGCTTTCTTTATACTTAAAAAATTGTCCAACTGCCATAAGTAAAGCTATAATCATAGCTATAGGCATTTGCCAGGAGTTAAAATGTTCTTTTACTTCAACAGGAGGGGCAAGGTTTGAGCCGAATATTTTATTGATAACAGGAATGCTTGTAGTAAATGTAATCTGAATTGCTGATATGCAAAGCACCAACATTCCAATGAACATCCAGAATTCGCGTGAGGTAATACTGTCATCTGAGTTTTCTTTAGGAATTTTTTTCCAGTTTATGGCAAGCATTACAATAGCGAGAACGACAAAGAACAGCATATAAAAAATAAGCTGACCACTCATGCCAAGGTCTGTAAATGCATGAACAGATGTTTCTCCAAGAATTCCACTACGAGTAAGAAAAGTACTATACAACACCAGCAAAAATGAGAGGATACAAAGTATGTAGGTACTGAGTAAAGCCCGTCCACGTTTGTTAAACACAAGCATGACATGTCCTGCACCAACCATTACAAGCCATGGAACAAGAGATGCATTTTCTACAGGATCCCATGCCCAGAAACCACCAAAACTTAATGCTTCATAAGCCCATGCTGCACCCATAAGAATACCGGCACCTAAGGTCATGATTGAAAAGAATGCATAGGGCAGGGCAGGTTTAATCCATTCAGTAATGTTTTTGCGCATGAGCCCACCTAATGCAAATGCAAAGGGAACAACTGTAGAAGCAAAACCTAAAAATAAAGTAGGAGGGTGAATTACCATCCAGTAATTCTGCAACAAAGGGTTCAGTCCACGACCATCAGCAATACGCGAAAGATAATCAGGCATTTTTATAAACGGAAGGTTGGCAAATTGATCGTTGTCGCGAAGTAAAGTAAAAGGATTCGATCCAAGTTTATATCCGAATATATAAACGCCCAACAACATCGAACCCAGAATGACCTGTACCATCATAATGGTTCCTACAACCGGGCTTTCCCAATGACGGTTCCTTCTTGAAATAAATAAAGCAATTAAACTATGCCATAACATCCACAATAAAAAACTCCCTTCCTGACCTTCCCAAATGCAAGCAAGGATATAATACATGGGCATAGCCATGTTGGAGTGCTGCCATACATAATAATATTCAAAACGGTGATTGAAGATCAGATAGAGCAGAAGGAAAAATATTCCAAAGCATGAAATGCTATGCAGGTATAAAAATTTTCTTGCTAAGGGTGTTGCCCATTGAGCTTTCTCCACATTTCTTACACTTGCCAGATATAATACTGCAGCATATATAGCACTGATAAATGCAGTAAAAATGAAACCATTGCCTATGTAGCCCCATATTAACTGCTCTCCGATATATTTAATCTCCATTCGTCCCCGATAATTTGTTGCGAATATCTGAAAAAATAGGAGTTAAAAAAGTAAATAACGTGTCAAGTTATTACAATGTTTTTTGAGAGAATCTTTAATGCGGTTTAAAGCTAAAAATCAAGCTATGTTTTAATAAGGATAAAATACGTGAAAATATGATTGAACTACTGAAGATAAATGTCAAGCAGACCATCAGGAAGTGTTACAACTAAATTGTTTTCAGTGCTATTGAATCTAGTAATGAAATTTTTATTAAGAGGAATTAAAACTTCTTTTCCATTGGCATTAATAATGGCTATCTGCTGTTGTGGGTATTCTGCTATATCAATAACGTTACCGATTAGTCCTGAAATGCTATCAGTGACAGAACATCCTATCAATTCAAACTTATATGGAATTTCGTTCTGAAGCAGTGCTTTTTTCTCAATATAAACTTCCTTTTTAAGCCATGTTTCAGCTTCATTTATATCTGCAATGTCAGCAAATTTTATTCTGCAAAAGGGGTATGTGAATTGGATTTCTGAAACTGCTGCTTGTTTTAATAAATCACCTTCTCTAAAAAAAAGAAAAACAGGGTTGTTCTTTTTACACTTAAAGTTATCGTAGCATCTTAAAACCAAATGCCCCTTGATACCATGTGTTTTAACAATTGTTCCAAAAAAAGTAACCTCATCAAAACCCATTATCAAAGGGCATTATATAAGAATAATATTATGCGTTTTCTGCGGGGGTCTCGCCTCCATCAGTTGCAGGTGCTTCAGCAGCAGCTTCGGCTTCGGCAACATTAGCAGCAGCGCGTTTTTCAGCAATAGCTTTAGCAATAACCTCACGTTTCTTAGACTCTTCAACCAAGCGGTTTTTCATATCATCTGCTTTAGTTGACTGCACTTTTTGTGAATGCTGAAGAACTTTAAGGTTTTTGTTTTCCATCCATGCGCTAAACTTAGCATCGGCCTGTTCTTGAGTTAAGGCACCTTTTTTTACTCCGCCCAAAAGATGATTCTTGTACAATACACCTTTGTAACTTAAAATGGCACGGGTTGTTTCTGTTGGCTGGGCTCCTGTGCCTAACCAATAGAGTGCTCTGTCGAGATTAAGGTCAATGGTTGCCGGGATAGTCCTTGGATTGTATGTCCCGATTTTTTCAATGAACTTGCCATCTCTGGGAGCACGTGAATCCGCCACCACTACATGGTAAAACGGCTGGCCTTTTTTTCCAAACCGCTGTAATCTGATTTTTGTTGGCATTTTTTAATTTTTAATGATTTTTAAATTTATTTATCCCAAGATCCTCCCTGATTTTGGGGCTGCAAATATCTAACTTTTAGCTGAATTATCAAATACTTATGGTGTTTTTTTATTTAACACCATATTCCGGTACTTTTCCTTCAAATTGCCTGTACCAGACTTTGATTTTTTCAATATCACCTTGTGTATCATCAGAAGGTGTGAAAGGAGGGGCTATGACAACAGATTTGGTGCGGTAATCAAAAGCAACCATCACCACAGGAGTTTTTACAGCCATTGCTATTTTATGAAACCCGGTTTTCCACTCAGCCGCATATTTTCTTGTGCCTTCAGGTGTTATACAGATTGAGAACTTATCGTGGTTGTTATAAATTTCAGCAACTTTTTCTACTAATTTTCCCGGTTTTGAACGATCCACAGGATATCCGCCCAATGCATAAAAAATCCAACCCAAAGGAGGTCTAAACAACTCTTTTTTAGCCAGATACTTGGTGTCAAGTCTAAGAATACTTCTAGTGGCTAAGCCAACAAAAAAGTCAATATTGCTGGTATGCGGTGCCACAATCATTACATATTTTTTTAACTCATTGGGTATGTTTCCTTTTATTTTCCAGCCAAAAAGTTTAAAGAAAAAACTATAAATAAATCTACTCATCGGGTAAAGATAAAAAACTGTTTTGTTTTAGGTTGGAATCTTATAAATTTGCATAAATAAAAATCAAATAAAATGAAAAGGATTCTTTTATTCATTGCACTTGCTTCATTCAGTTTGACAGCAAACAGTCAGGCCAACAAAACCATGAATTCATGGGCAGAGTTAAACAACTTTCATAAAGTTTTGACTGAGACGTACCAGCCAAGTAAGGATGGTAATTTAAAAGCAATTAAAGCAGAGTACAAACAACTGATGGAACTTGCCGTTGCTTTGCATCAATCAAAAGCACCTGCAGGCATTGATGCTGCTAAAATGAGTGATGTAACAACAAGACTTGCAGTTGCCTGCAAAGAATTGTTTGGACTTATTGAACTTAATGAAAGTGATGAATCTATCACTAAAAAATTGGGTGAGACCAATTCCATTTTTACAGAAATTGCCCGTATGTGTGAAAGTAATGATGTAAAAGGTCATGATCATAGTGACCCCAATCACAAGCATTAATAAAACAAATGTAAAAATTCAAGCGGAAGCATCTGTATGTTTCCGCTTTTTTATGCTTGCTTATTCCCAAAGCATCAAGTCTGTATTACTCCAACATTATAGGGTTTGGATATTGGATTGTGGTTTGCCATTTCAATGCCCATGCTAATCATTTTACGAGTATCTAATGGGTCAATAATGGCATCAACCCAAAGCCTTGATGCAGCATAATATGGCGAAGTCTGAGAATTATATCTGTCGGTAATTGTTTTTAGTTGCGCTTTTTCGTCTTCTTCAGAAATTTCTTTACCCTGTGCTTTAAGAGCAGCCACCTGAATTTGCAATAAAGTCTTTGCTGCCTGTGAACCACCCATCACAGCTATTTGTCCTGTTGGCCATGCAGCAATTAACCTAGGGTCGTAGGCTTTGCCACACATTGCGTAGTTGCCGGCACCGTAGCTGTTACCAATGATGATGGTGAATTTAGGCACAATACTATTGGCCATTGCACTAACTAACTTAGCTCCATCTTTAATAATACCCCCATGTTCACTGCGACTACCAACCATAAAACCGGTTACATCTTGTAGAAACACCAAAGGTATTCTTCGCTGATTGCAGTTCATTATAAACCTTGCAGCTTTATCTGCACTGTCGCTATAGATAACTCCGCCAAACTGCATTTCGCCTTTTTTACTTTTAACAACTTTACGTTGATTGGCAACAATTCCTACAGACCATCCATCAATACGTGCTGTGCCGCATAAAATACTTTGCCCATATTTTTCTTTGTATTCATCAAACTCACTGTTATCAACCAATCGGTTGATGATCTCATGCATATCGTACTGTTTGGAATTTTCTGCCGGAATTAGTCCATAAATTTCTTTTGGATTAGCTGCAGGTTCTTTTGATTCTGCTCTCTCAAAACCGGCTTTGTCAAATGTTCCAATCTTAGAAAACAGGCGCTTAATATAATCAAGACATGATGCATCATCCGGAAATTTATTGTCTGTAACACCGGAAATTTCGCAATGTGTTGTAGCTCCTCCTAAAGTTTCGTTATCTATATCTTCTCCAATAGCAGATTTCACCAAATAACTTCCTGCCAGAAACACAGAACCTGTTTTATCAACTATCAAAGCCTCATCACTCATTATCGGCAAATAAGCTCCTCCTGCAACACAACTACCCATAATTGCTGCAATCTGTAATATCCCCATAGATGACATTACAGCATTGTTTCTGAATATACGACCGAAATGTTCTTTGTCCGGAAAAATTTCATCCTGCATCGGAAGAAATACACCAGCACTGTCAACAAGATAAACAATAGGCAACTTATTTTCCATGCTGATTTCCTGTGCACGTAAATTCTTTTTTGCTGTCATTGGAAACCAGGAACCTGCTTTTACTGTTGCATCATTAGCCACAACGATACATTGTTTTCCTGAAATATAACCAATTACAATAACAACACCTGCAGAAGGACAACCACCTTGTTCGGCATACATGCCATCAGCAGCAAATGCACCAACTTCAAATTGTGGTTTATCTGTATCAAGCAAGTATGCAATTCTTTCGCGTGCAAGCATTTTATTTTTTTCTTTCTGCTTAGCTGCATTTTTCTTTCCGCCACCTTCGTAAATTTTATTTAAACGCTCTGTTAAACGAATCAGATGTGTCTTATAAGCATCTTCATTGATGTTAAATTCAAGATTAACTTTCTCTGCCATAATTAGTATTCAATAGGCGGCAAAAATAGCTTAAAAAAACCAACTTTACTGACTGTGCATTAAGCAGGTCTATAACTTTTGTTTATTATTCTTGTCTGCTTTCTTCGCATTATAATTCCATGGACAGTGACGGCAACCGCTTTGACAACAATATCCTCTCTTAAGATGATATTTCTCGGTAAATACAATATATCCTTCAGGAGTCAGATAGTATTCATCTTTTTCAAATTTGTCTGTAAAAGCCATATCATTTGCAAAGTTCAACAATATACAGTTTGTTTTCAAATAATATTTTGTCATATCAGTTCAATAGATTGAGTAATGACAACTCATTTTCCTATCAAGTCATTTGTAACTCATTAGCTTTGCGTAAATGAATAGCCGAAATATTGAAGAAATAAATCTCAACGCCTTTCAGTTGGCCCATAAAGGAGTGAGTTTGCATGTGCTCAGACTTAACCTGAATGATGAAATTTCAGGAGGTAATAAATCTTATAAACTAAAATACAATCTTCAAGCAGCAAAAGAAAAGGGGAGAAACACTTTAGTTACCTTTGGTGGTGCATTCAGTAATCATATTGCAGCAACTGCACGTACTTGCAAATTACAAAACATAAAAGCTGTAGGCATTATAAGAGGTGAAATTATTACGCCAATGAATAACACGCTAAAACGTGCTGTGAATGATGGCATGAAGCTAATTCAAGTCAGTCGCCAATGGTATAGACAAATTCATGATAAAGACTTTTATAAAAGTGATGCAGTAAAACATTTGCTTTTTGAAAACAATATAAATCCTGATGGTTGTTATATCGTTCCTGAAGGTGGAAATAATGCAGAAGGTTATAAAGGCTGTACGGAAATTTTGAATGATATTAATGCCGGATATGACACGGTTGTCTGCGCTGTAGGAACAGGAACTACCTTGGCAGGCCTTGCAGCATCTATCTCAGAAAATAAAATCGCAATTGGCATTGCTGTTGTTCAGGCTGCCGATTCTCTTACTAAAAACGTACAACTACACTTATCTGAAAGTAACTCAACTGCAAAGTATATTATCAGGCATCAATATACTTTTGGTGGATTTGGTAAAAGCAATGCAGAACTGAAAATATTTTGTGAGTTGTTTACGCAAAAAACGAATATTCTAATAGAGCCTGTTTACACAGGAAAATTGTTCTATGGAATATTTGATATGCTTGTAAAAGATCAATTTAATACGGGAACAAAAATTCTTGCTGTTCACACAGGCGGTTGTCAGTATCTGATAGATGAAAAATAAAAAAGGCAATCCTGAGACTGCCTTTCTAAACTCATTAAAATTTTTAAAACTTAATCTAAAGTTATTTTCTTGGTAATCACGTCAGAGTTGTAAGTTATTTTTACAAGTACAACACCTTTGTTAAGTGATAGCGATGCTTTTTCTATTCGCTGACTAAATGCATTTGGATTTTTTTC
Organism: Bacteroidetes bacterium UBA6661; assembly: GCA_002455375.1. GTDB lineage: Bacteria > Bacteroidota > Bacteroidia > AKYH767-A > OLB10 > OLB10. Next base: position 17,035 of record DKKR01000008.1, on the reverse strand, counting down.
AGCTGCTAAAAGGCTGCCTTTTATATCATAAATTTCAATAGAACGCATTGGCTCTTTGCTGGTCGAAACTACGGTGAAATAGCTTTTAGATGGACTGTTATAGATAGTTACATCTGAACTGTTGGTAGAAACTTCTTTTACGGATGTCGGTAAGTTACAGCAGAAAACGATTCTGGGATTTACGTAGTTCATAATGGTATCAATATATGCCAAAGCATAAGCCTTGCTCATAGTTGGGTTGGTTAACATCGAATTGCCATAACAAGTATCCCCGCGTGTTGACTGATAACCCATTGCCATAGCAAGATTACGTGTTGATTGCAAATCGTACCATTCCCAAGGACCGGCATGTCCAAGCTGTGGGTTCACCGGATTAATTCCTTGTTGTAGTGGAAACAATCCTTCATTACCATTATTAATACTGTTGGCGCGTATGGTATAAGGGTCAGTAAATCCTGCATTAGCAAAACAAGCATTATTTCCTAATAGGTTTGCCCATTTAATAATTTCGCCTGAACCAATTACATCAACAACAGCTTGTGGTGGAGTAGTAGGTACATAAACAATTCCAACACCATAAGGTGCAAATGGGTCATCTACACAATGAATGCCAATCATAGGTGCATCGCCTGCTGCAATCCATGAACTGTCGCCCATGGCACCACCTAAATTCACTACAAACTGAACCGCATTTGAATAGCCCGGATTATTTTCATTGTTATAAGGTGCTACACCGCCAATACCATCAAAATCGCCTAAAGCAGTTTGATTTACATAAGGCTGACCGGCATAAATTCCATAGGTTGGCGCATCCGTACTGCTGATAAATTTAGGAAGTGTAATTTCAGATGGGCTGTTTAGCACTGCATAGTTCAATGCAATATAGCCACCTGTTCCCTGACCAACGAGATAAAAATTGTTCACATCAATCTTGTAAACATTATTGTTTGTTGCAGCGTCTTTTCTGAAATAACGCACACATGATTTTGCATCTTGTATTGAACGATAAACTGCATTCAGTAAGGTGCCTCTGCGAATATCAAGTCCATTTGTCGGGTTTGTGTTTGTAGGATCCCATCCTAAGCGATAATCCATATTTGCAACAACATAGCCTCTGCGTGCAAACTGTTTGCAAATTTCTACTGCTGCACTGTCATTTCTTGATCCGGTTGCATTTCCATTCACAATAATCGGAATATAACTTCCTGTATGCAAATAAATAATCAACGGTCTTTCTGTCATTGGGTCTGCAGCGCCTGCAGGTTCATAAACATCCATTTTTAAATCTTTCAAAACAGGTGTCCCCGTAAGTACTTCATAGTTCTGTGCATAAACAACATTAGTTGTTACATTGACCGATGGAAACACCTCGCTTAAAAATCTCTGCGAATAGGCGGGCATAGTAAAAAAGCCAAGCATGCAAATAGCTGCTAATTTTTGTAAATGTCTTCTCATATTATATATGGTTTTATGGACGTAAAAATAATAACAATCTTCAAACAAAAAGCAATTGCTCAAAAACTTAATCTATCAGGTCAATAAATTCTGATAAAATCATTGCTGTTGCGCCCCAGATAACAAGATTGTCTATTTTAAATGCTGGTGCTTTTATTAAGCCCCTTGTTGTTTGATGTTCCACTTCCTTAACAATCTTTTTATTGGCAATCAAGCTTAGCAACGGAATTTCAAAAATCGTTTGAACTTCAGACGCATTAGCTAAAAAAGCTGATGGATTAATCTGCGTTGCAATAAAAGGATAGACCATATAATTACTCGGTGGAATATAAATTCTTGTAAGTGCTCCTATAATATTAATACTGTCATTTTTTATTCCTATTTCCTCTTCCAGTTCGCGTAGGGCTGTTAGTGTCAGACTTTCATCAGACTCTGCCTTTCCACCCGGAAAAGCAATTTGCCCGGAATGTACTTTGCCATCTTCTGCACGTTTTATCATGACAAGATGCGGAAGTTTATTTTTATTGTTGACAAGCAACATGACACTGCCCGTGCGGTAATTCCCCATAGGCTCATAAACAGGGCGGTTCACCGAGGCCAATTTGATATGAGAATTGCTCCCCGGCAAATCTTTTAGTCTTTCCGATATAGCAACCTCAAAGTCTTTAATATTATCAAGCAGTGACAACGTTTTCTCCCTTTTTTCGCTCACCAATCTGCTGACGCCACATGGCATAATACAATCCTTTTTCTGCCAGAAGAGAATCATGTGTTCCTTCTTCAATTTTATGACCTTTTTCAAGAACATAAATTTTGTCAGCATGCATGATGGTTGATAGCCTGTGTGCAATCAATATGGTGATTAGATTTTTATTCTTATTGATAGTTTTTATTGTTTCTGTTATTTCTTCTTCGGTTATGGAATCAAGTGCAGAGGTTGCTTCATCCAGTACCAACAGTTTAGGATTTCGCAGCAAAGCTCGTGCAATGGATAGCCTTTGTTTTTCTCCACCGGAAACTTTCACACCACCCTCTCCAATGATGGTGTTCAATCCATTTTCTGCTCTTTCTAATAATGAATTGCATGATGCCATCTTTAATGCATTTAATATTTGTTCATCAGCAGCCTGAGGATTTACAAACAGCAGGTTCTCTCTTATTGTTCCGGCAAATAATTGCGTGTCTTGTGTCACAAATCCAATCTGTCCACGCAGATCATCTAAGTTTATACTGTTTGAATCAGTTCCATTATAAAGTATTTGACCCGAGGCAGGATGATACAATCCAACAAGTAATTTTACCAACGTACTTTTTCCGCTGCCTGAGGGTCCCACAAAAGCAATTGTCTGTCCTCTTTTTGCTGTAAAATTGATATGACTCAGTGCATTGTTAGGTGCTGAAATATGTTTAAAGCTAACATCCCGAAACGCAAATGTTTCAATATCGTTAAGTTGGTGTGGCGATTGTGGTTTATGCTCTAAGGGCATTTCCATAATCTGACTAAAAGTGGTGAGTGAAGCCTGTGCCTCACGATAAATAGCAATGACATTACCCAACTCTTGTAAAGGCCCGAAAATGAAAAACGAATAAAACATCAGTGTCATCATTTTACCCGGAGAAATCTCGTCTTTAAAAATCAGATAATACAGTAAAAAAACAAATAGCGTTCTTAAAAAATTGACTGTAGTACCCTGAACAAAACTAAGACTCCGAATATACTTTACTTTCTTTAATTCGAGACCCAGTATCTTATCTGTAACCGTGTTCAGGCGATTTATTTCCTGATTGGCTAACCCCAAACTTTTAACCAACTCAATATTTCGTAATGACTCAGTAGTGGCTCCTGCTAAAGATGTTGTCTCGCCAAGAATTTTCTTTGAAATCAATTTTATTTTCTTACTGAGCATGTTGCTCACTATAGCAAGAACTGGAACAGTCAATAAAAAAACAGGGGCTATGCTCCAATGAACATTGATGGCATAAGCCAATACAAATATTATTCCTACCACACTTTGAAAAAGAATGCTGATAAAGGCATTGATAAATTTTTCACTGTCGGCACGCACTTTTTGCAATTTGCCCAAGGTTTCACCGCTACGCTGATCTTCAAAAACCTGATAGGGTAATTCTAATGAATGTTTAATGCCATCACTATACATTTCGGCACCGGTGCGTTGTACAATGACGTTGACAAAATAATCTTGTAAGTTCTTTGCAATGCGCGATACTAAAGCAACACCCATTGATGCTAATAGAAACCAGATAATGGCATTAAAAAAATTAGTAAAATCATCATTGTAATCGGAAACATGCATGGCAAAACGGTCCAGCATTTTTCCGGCAATTAAAGGATCCAACAAAGAAAAACATTGGTTTACGGCAGCAAGAAGTAGAGCCAGCAGAACTAATTTCCAGTGACGTTTGAGATATTGAATGAGTATTTTCAATTGAACAGTGTTGGACGTGTCAAAAGTAGTGGTTTGTCCTGTAGATTTATTTTAAAATGGGACAAGTTATGATTTGCGCAAAGGCTGCCCCTAAGTAGGCGCGAGCGTGTCGCTTGTGTCATTTTTATTATTTTCGCTTTAAACGAAAGAGAGATTAATCTTATGGCTGCAAGCCATTAAAATAAAAGGCAATGAGGCACAGCCTCGCGCCTACTGAGTTTATAATTGAAAAGGTAACGAAGTATATCGCATCAGGATTGTGAAACTTATACTTGGAACTCATGGTTGCAAATGTGCAATTTTTAATGACAGTACGGCACAAGTCTGATCCCGATAGTTATCGGGGTGCGCCAGTGGGGGTTGTGAAGTTGTCGTGGCGTTTTGTGAAGTTGTCGTGGCGTTTTTTTCCCCGTATTGTCTCCATACCCCGAACTTTCTGGGCAAGGGAGACAATGCTGTTACAACATTGTTGAAAATTACCAATTATGAGATTTGAAACTTTTCAGAATTAAATAAGTCGTTGTAATATTCTTTCACCTCCACAGCCGGTGGGGCTGAGTTTCCGCAACACCACTGCTTTTTAATTTGATTCAGGAAGCTGAATCAATTTAAAAAAAGGTGTCTTATGCGGAAACAGGTAGTGGGTGCTCGTGAAATGGTTTTTTTCCGCATTGTCTCCTTACCCCTCTGGCGCATCCTGATAACTATCGTGGTGAATTTCACCTGTCAGGGGGCGAAGGGCCGACCTGACAGGTGAAATGAATGTTGGACGTGTCAAAAGTAGTGGTTTGTCCTGTAGATTTATTTTAAAATGGGGCAAGTTACGATTTGCGTGAGGATAGTAGTTACTTCACAGTCACCTGAGATTAAAAAGGCTGCCTTAACATAAAGCAGCCTCTTAAAATTAAGTGAAATAACTTTTAGTAACGATAATAATCCGGTTTAAAGGGACCTTCAACTTTAACGCCAATATAATCTGCCTGACTTTGAGTTAAAGTTTCCAACTCAACACCAATTTTATTAAGGTGCAGACGAGCAACTTTCTCATCAAGATGCTTTGGAAGTGTGTAAACCTTGTTTTCATATTTATCGGTATGATTCCAGAGTTCTAATTGTGCCAGCGTTTGATTGGTGAAAGAATTACTCATCACAAACGATGGGTGACCTGTTGCACAGCCAAGATTAACCAAACGGCCTTCTGCCAATACAATAATGTCTTTGCCATCAAGGGAATATTTGTCAACCTGTGGTTTGATAGTGTCTTTAGTATGACCATAATTTTTATTCAGCCATGCCATGTCTATTTCATTATCGAAGTGACCAATGTTACAAACAACGGCATTATGTTTCATTGCTTTAAAATGCTTGTCAACAATGATGTTGTGATTACCTGTGGCAGTCACTATAATATCTGCTTCCGGAATGGCATTGTCCATAGTTTTTACTTCATAGCCTTCCATAGCTGCCTGTAGTGCACAAATTGGATCAATCTCAGTAACAATTACACGTACACCGGCACTGCTTAATGATTCTGCCGAACCTTTTCCAACATCACCATAACCTGCAACTACTGCAACTTTTCCGGCAAGCATCAGGTCAGTAGCTCTGCGAATTGCATCCTGCAGCGATTCGCGACAACCGTATTTGTTATCAAATTTTGATTTGGTAACAGAGTCGTTGATGTTGATGGCTGGAATCGGCAAGGTGCCTTTTTGCATACGTTCATACAAGCGGTGAACGCCTGTAGTAGTTTCTTCGCTTAATCCTTTAATGCCCTTTATCAGTTCAGGAAACTTGTCAAACACCATGTTGGTAAGGTCACCGCCATCATCTAAAATCATGTTCAGTGGCTTGCCACCTTCAAAGGCAAAAAGTGTTTGCTCTATACACCAGTCGAACTCTTCATTGTTCATACCTTTCCAGGCATAAACAGGAATTCCTGCTGCTGCAATTGCCGCTGCTGCATGGTCTTGCGTAGAAAAAATATTACATGAACTCCAGGTAACTTCTGCACCTAATTCCTTTAATGTTTCAATTAATACAGCTGTTTGAATGGTCATGTGAAGACATCCTGCAATTCTTGCACCTTTAAGCGGTTTTTGCTTTCCGAATTCTGCACGCAATGACATTAGTCCCGGCATCTCTGCCTCAGCAAGTTTAATTTCTTTACGACCCCACTCAGCTTGTGAAATGTCTTTTACTTTGTACTTCAGTTTTGAATCTGTTACTGTTGACATATTTTTGATTTAATTTGTATGATTTTCAAAATTTTGTGCAAATTTACACATTTGCTGCCTACTAACAAAGGAATATTTTATGCCTCTCATTAAGTCAACTAAATTTGATAATAGTTTTACAGGAATATGGCAGTTGACAGAAAGCAATGATATGCTTTCACAAATGCTGCGTTTCTATGGAAAATATAATTTGCCCGGACATTATACCCATCAAAGACGAATTGCAGAATGGTACGCAGTCAGGTTGATTCTGCATGAGATAGTGCCTGACAAACACTTTGATATTTTTTATAATGAATATGGAAAACCTTTTCTGGCATCACCCGAGGGTTTCATTTCTATTTCACACACACATGGTTTTGTAGGAGTGTTGTTTCACCGTTTCAACAATTGTGGTTTTGACATGGAATTAATGAATAGGCCTGTTGCTTCTGTTTCACATAAATTTGTTCGCAACGATGAAGAACATTTTTTACACGACAATCCTCTGCAAAAAACATTGATGCTTTGGAGTGCCAAAGAAGTTATTTATAAAATTTATGGTAAGAAATCACTCGATTTTAAAGTTAACCTGCGCATTTTACCATTTGAGTATCTGCAGGAGGGCAAAATTAAAGGTCAGTTAATTTTAAATAATGATATTTGCAGCTATGATATTCAATATTCGTTTCAAGACCAATTGCTAACTACTTTTGCCATCGAAAAATAAATATGAAGCAAAAAATACTTCAGCAATTCCAAAACCATAAAAAACAGCTTGCTGTTTTGATTGACCCTGATAAGGTCAATGAAAAGCAGTTGAAAGTACTTTGCACCTATGCAACAGCGCATCAGGTTGATTATTTTTTTGTTGGTGGAAGTATTTTAACTCATGGAAGCATTCCAGAAACTATTACCATACTGAAAAAATTTGCATCCTTGCCTGTCATTCTTTTCCCGGGCAATGCCTCACAAGTTGACCCGCAGGCTGATGCTATATTATATCTCTCATTAATATCAGGTCGTAATGCTGATTTGCTGATTGGCCAACATGTTCTAAGTGCCATGTCTGTAAAGTTATCAGGACTTGAAGCAATACCAACAGGATATATTCTTATTGACAGTGGTAATGTAACAACAGTGCAGTATGTGAGCAATACAAAACCTATTCCTCACGATCATAATGAACTTGCAGTTTCAACTGCAGTTGCCGGACAACTTTTAGGCATGCGGGTAATATATCTTGAGGCCGGTAGTGGTGCCAGAAGAACTGTTTCCGGTCAGATGATTGAAAAGGTTAAAAAAAATACAGGCCTGCCTTTGATAGTAGGTGGTGGCATTCGTACTGCCGAAAAAGCAATTGAAATTTATAATTCAGGCGCTGATATTATTGTGGTAGGCAATGCCATAGAAGACAATCCCGAACTTATGCTTGAAATTGCCAAAGCAAAATCATCTATAAACCAAACCTTAAACGCATTGTAGCCTGTGGACTTACAAACTATTCTGTTTTTAAATATTCCTTTGATTGAATGGATAGGCTTTCTGTTTGGCGTAGTTGGTATTTATTTAGGAATAAAAGAAAAGATTGCATACTTTCCGATCAGTTTAGTTAATGTAATTGTATCACTTTATATTTTTTATCATCAGTCATTATACAGTGATGTTGTTCAGCAAGGTGTTTATATTTTATTGCTTTCTTATGGATGGTATCGCTGGATTACCGGTAGCCAAAACACAGAAATGCCTGTTACCAACGCTTCCAAAAGACTTATATTTATTCTTCTTGGTGGTATCATTTTACTGACTGTTGGCATGGGCAGCTGGTTCAGTCACTATACTGACGCGCATTTGCCTTATTGGGATGCACTGGCAACAAGCATGTGTTTTGCAGCACAGTACTTAATGGCAGAAAAGAAAATTGAAAACTGGCTTGTTTGGATTGATGCAAATATTTTATACATAGGAATTTATCTTTATAAAGGCCTGCCCCTGTATGCAATTTTGTTTTCCATTTATCTTATCATGGCAATTATTGGCTATTTTAAATGGCAGAACCATCTCATCAGACATGAGGAAAATTCATAGGATTGCCATAGTAGGACCTGAATCAACAGGAAAGAGTTTATTAAGTGAACAGTTGGCAAATCAATATCAAACTGTCTGGGTGCCTGAAATTGCCCGTGATTACTTACATAAATTAAATCGTCCTTACACATTTGATGATTTGTCTGTAATAGCTAAATTGCAGTTAGAAAAAGAAAAGAGCATGTCAGAATCTGCAAAACACTTTTTGTTTTGCGACACCAATTTAGTTGTGATAAAAGTTTGGAGCGACTTTAAATATGGGCGTACAGAAAAATGGATTGTAGAGGCAATACAGAAGAGCGACTATTCAATGCACTTGCTTACTGATATTGATATTCCCTGGGAAGATGATCCATTAAGAGAACATCCGCATTTTAGAAAAGAACTGTTTGAACGCTACTTACAAGAGTTAAATAGTTTTGGATTAGATTATCAAATTGTCAATGGAATAGGAGAGAGCCGGCTAAAGAATGCATTGAACCATCTTGAAAAACTTGAACCTGATTTAAAGTGATAAATAGAAATATAGATTTATTGTTTCGCACCCTATAGCGTTGAATTAATTAAAAATTTTAATGATGAAAAAACTACTTACAATTTTATCAGCAATCTTATTACTTCCGGTTTGGGCATTGTCGCAGTCACCTGCCTTGGTTGGTTATTGGCATAACTGGGATATTACATCGGCACCATACATTATGCTTGATAGTGTTGATTCACGTTATAATATTATTGACGTTGCCTTTGCAGTACCACAAGCAGGCACCGACTATCAAATGGAATTTATTCCTGAGCAGGTTTCTCCGGCAGCCTTTGCCTTGCAGGTTCAGAATTTGCAGAATCAGGGACGAAAGGTAATTATCAGTATGGGAGGCGCCACTGCACCTGTATCTTTAGATAATACTGTTGAGCGTGATTCATTTGTTTCGAGTATGACAAGTATAATTAACTTCTATGGCTTTGATGGAATAGATATTGACTTTGAAGGCAGTTCTGTTTCTGTTAGTGGTGGGACAATTGCAAGCCCTGTTGATGCTAAAATCATCAACCTGATAGATGCAGTAAAACAAATCATGAATAACTATTATGTAACGCATGGAAAAAGAATGATACTTACCATGGCACCTGAGACTGCATTTGTACAAGGGGGTATGTCGGCATTCGGTAGTATTTGGGGTGCCTATTTGCCTGTCATTGATGCTTTGCGCGATTCGTTAGAAATATTGCATGTTCAGCTTTATAACAGCGGAACCATGTTTGGCATTGATGGTAACATTTATACTCAAGGCACTGCCGACTTTATTGTTGCCATGACAGAGGCAGTAATTCAGGGGTTTAATACTTCAGGAGGGATGTTTGCCGGCTTGCCGGCTAATAAAGTGGCAGTAGGATTACCTGCATGCACAAATGCTGCAGGAGGTGGTTATACAGATACTGCTTCGGTTAAAGCAGCACTTGATTATTTACTTGGTAAAGGGCCAAAGCCGGGCACGTACACCTTAGTTCAATCTGGAGGCTATCCAACTTTGCGTGGTATGATGACCTGGTCAATCAATTGGGATGCTGTCAACAATTGTTCATCATCATCTTATCAATATGCAGAAAACTTTCAGAAAATATTCGGAACAGGAACATCATTAGCAGAAGTGAAACTGCAAAACATTTTTGTTTTCCCAAATCCTGCCTCTGATAAAATTTATATCTCAACTAACTCAGATAGCAACAAACCTTTTTACATTTATGATATGCTTGGTAAAATGATTATGTCCAATCACTGTTCTTCAACAAAGCAAGAGGTAAATATCTCCTCGTTTTCAAATGGAATATATTATGTTAAATTAGAAAATCAGATTCTTAAATTTGCAAAGTATTGATCTGCTTTTTTGGTCTATATAACGTTTATTAATTCTTGAGCTTAACAAATTTCTGAATGTAATGGTCAACGCCATTATTGACTTCAATAAAATAAATTCCCTCTTTAAATGTTTCTGATAAATTTACAGAAAAGCTTTTTCCAAGTGTATTAAAAGTCTTTCCTTGGTCAACAATTTTGCCTGATAAATCTATAATTGAGTACGATATTTCAGTTTGACTTTCCGTTAATGTTACATTGATGAAATCTGTTGCCGGATTAGGATAAATAGCAATGGCAGATGTTTTAATTTCATTTAATCCTGTAATAGAAGGCGTAATAAGTTGTTGTGTTTTGTAAATAAAATCGCCCAAAGTATCACCCTGATTGTTTGCGGCATTTCCGGCTGAATAGAAAATAATATTTCCGATGTTAGTTGCAGGAGCTGTCCAGTTAAATGAAAAGGTATGCAAATCATTAGAGAGTCCGCCATTCTTTTTATGGACAACATTAGTTCTGTTCGAGCCATTTATAAAACCTGTTTTAAGAAAAGTGCTTGCAGAATTGGTAATCTGAAAAGTGCCTCCGTTAGTATTATTGCTTGTTCTGAGTGCTTCAAACCCAAACCCAAACAGCGGAGCACCAGTTTGCGCTACTGTTACATCAATTTGATAAACCTGACCGGGAACATATTGCCAGTTGGGCATATTGGGTGATGAAATTGTAATGGAACCGGTACCACTATTTACACTATTGCCGGTATGGCATGATGTACAATCAAATTCACCGGGTGATCCTGTGGCAACAGCTTGTCCTTGTTCATTCAAAATATCTGCAACAACAAGACCTGCTATTGCAATGAAAATTAGTGTAAAGAGTTTCTTCATAACCTGTGTTTTTATTTTAACAGGTCAAATATGATGACAATTTGCAAAAATCAAAAACCCAATGACTCTAAAAGGAATAATTTCCTTCCGAGAAGGGGATAAGCTTATCTGTACTGTCTGAAAACTACCTCAGCAAATTATTTGCTGACATGAAAATGGAAATGGTGGCGGTTGCTTTTTGAACGCACCTTAATACAGAAAAAGAAAACGATGGCTGTAATGTTGAGTAATGTAAATAGTAATAACATGCCTCTAAAGTAATATCAGCAACAAGACAAATACCCACTATTTGGTAAAAGGAAAGTTTCTTTAGGCAAAAATCAATTCAGTATAAGTCAAAAAAAAATCCCCCGAGAAAACCCGGGGGAGAAAAAAAATTAAAAAAATTAAGCTACAACAGCAACCTTTGGTGCTGCATCCATAATTTCTTTATTAGCATGTGAAGCATACTGCTCGAAATTCTTCACAAACTTGGCAGCCAAATCAGCTGATTTATTGTCAAACGCAATTTTATCAGCCCATGTAGCTTTAGGATTTAAAATTTCTGCAGGCACATTAGGACATGAAACAGGATATTGCAATCCAAACACCGGTAAGGTTTCGAACTTAACATTATCTAACTCACCATTTAATGCAGCAGTAATGATGGCACGTGTATAGGCAAGTTTAATTCTTGAACCAACACCATAAGAACCACCGCTCCATCCCGTATTCACTAACCAAACACGAATGTTCTTATTTTCACTTAGTTTTTTGCCAAGTAATTCAGCATATTTTGTTGGGTGCAGGGGTAGAAATGCTTTCCCAAAACAGGCAGAGAATGTTGTTGTTGGCTCGGTAATACCAACTTCTGTTCCTGCAACTTTTGCAGTATATCCACTAATGAAATGATACATTGCCTGACCTGTTGTAAGTCTTGAAATAGGAGGTAACACCCCAAAGGCATCACAAGTTAAAAAGAAGATGTTCTTTGGAATACCTGCCACTGAAGGCTCAACAGCATTATCAATAAAATGTATTGGGTAGGCTACACGAGTGTTTTCTGTTTTTGAAATATTATCAAAGTCAACACGGGTTGTTCCTTCAAAGAATTCGGTGTTTTCTAAGAGTGCACCAAAGCGAATAGCCTGATATATCTGTGGCTCTTTTTCTTTGCTCAGGTTAACACATTTAGCATAGCAGCCACCTTCAAAATTGAATACCGTATTGTCGCTCCATCCATGCTCATCATCACCAATTAAGCCTCTGTTTGGATCGGCACTAAGTGTGGTTTTTCCTGTACCTGAAAGGCCGAAGAAGATTGCAGTATCGTTGTTTTTACCAATGTTGGCAGAGCAGTGCATGCTAAGTACATTCTTATGATGTGGCAGAATGTAATTCAATACAGAGAAAATACCTTTTTTAATTTCACCTGTATAACCTGTTCCACCTATAAGAATTATCTTTTTTGTGAAATTAACAATAGCAAAATTATGCTGACGTGTACCATCTATTTTAGGGTCGGCCATGAAACCTGATGCTGCCATGATTACCCAATCTTTTTCCATGGTAGTAATCTCTTCCGGAGTAGGTCTTAAAAACAGGTTGTTAGAGAATATGCTTTGATAGGGCGATTCAGTAATTACGCGGATATTTAAACGGTATCGCGGATCGGCACAAGCATAGCAATCACGGACATAAATTTCTTTACCTGATAAGTAAGCAGTAACTCTGTTGTAAAGAGCATCAAATTTATCAGCATCAAACTTAATATTGATATCTCCCCACCAAACAGAATTTTCTGTTTCCTTGTCGGCTACAATAAACTTGTCTTTTGGAGAACGTCCGGTAAACTCGCCAGTATCAACTGCAAGCGCACCAAAGTCTGTAAGTTCACCTTCACCTCTGATAACAACTTCTTCAACAAGTTCTGCAACTGTCAGATTCCAATAGGCTGCTGCTACATTCTTTAAGCCAAGTTCAGCAACAGAAAAGTTTGGGTTTCTTAATCCGTATTCATTCATAATATTTCATCGTTTTTATGAGGTGCAAAGTAACAAAAAATAAAGAAATTCAAGATAACATACACCCACTTTTCTGTACAGAACTTATTAACCTGTATTTTAAAATAAATTTAGCATTTGTAAAAGGTTTGATTCACAGTTCGTTTTACCTTTGCAGCATAAAGTAAAAAGCAACTTCATGTTTAAAAAAATATTGATTGCCAACAGAGGCGAAATTGCATTGAGAGTCATGCGTACTGCATGTGATATGGGAATTAAAACTGTTGCTGTTTACAGCGATGCCGACCGTATGGCGCCACATGTTCTTTGTGCTGATGAAGCTGTACACATAGGTGCCTCATCATCAGCGCAATCTTACTTGTTGGTTGAAAAAATTATTCAAGCAGCAAAACTGACAGGAGCAGAAGCCATTCACCCGGGATATGGTTTCTTATCAGAAAATGCAGATGCTGCCCAAGCAATTATTAATGCCGGTTTGGTATTCATCGGACCTTCACCACAATCCATGCGGACAATGGGCAGTAAATTAGGAGCAAAAGAAGCGGCTAAGAAGTTTAATGTGCCATTAGTTCCCGGAACAGACTACGCCATTAGTGATATCGAAAAAGCCAGACAAATTGCTGTTGATATCGGTTTCCCGGTATTGATAAAAGCCAGTGCTGGCGGTGGTGGAAAAGGAATGCGTATTGTCGAGAGCGAAAAAGCCTTTAATGAATCAGTAAAATCCGCCATGAGCGAAGCGCAATCTGCCTTTGGTGACGGAAGTGTTTTTATTGAAAAATATATTGCTTCGCCCCGGCACATAGAAATTCAGGTTATGGGCGATAATCATGGTAATGTTGTCCATCTTTTTGAAAGAGAATGTTCTGTTCAGCGCAGGCATCAGAAAGTAATTGAAGAAGCGCCTTCGGGAGTTTTAGACGAAAAGACAAGAGCAGCCATGGGGCAATGTGCAGTGATGGTTGCAAAGGCATGTGACTATTCAGGAGCAGGTACGGTAGAGTTTTTACTTGATGAAATGAATAATTTTTACTTTCTTGAAATGAATACCCGTTTACAGGTAGAGCATCCGGTAACGGAAATGATAACAGGAATTGATTTGGTGAGAGAGCAATTGCATGTTGCTGCCGGAAATAAATTAAGTTTCAGTCAGGAAGATTTAAAAATTCATGGCCATGCTGTTGAAGTCAGGGTTTATGCCGAAGACCCTGCCAACAATTTTCTTCCCAGCGTTGGTAAACTCTCTACCTACATTACACCAAGGGGTGTAGGTGTAAGAGTTGATGATGGCTATGAACAAGGCATGGAAATTCCTATTTATTATGACCCGATGATTGCCAAATTGATTACCTATGGACGTGACAGAGATGAGGCAATTGCACGAATGATAAGAGCAATTGATGAATATAAAATTACAGGCTGTGAAACAACCTTGCCATTTTGCCGCTTTGTGATGCAACATAATGCTTTTGTTACTGCAAAGTTTGATACGCATTTTGTAAAAAAGTATTTCACGCCTGAAGTACTTGAAAAAACAATTGCAGACGAAGCAGAAATAGCGTCATTGGCAGCACAACTATGGCTTGAAGAAAAGAAGCCTGCTGCTATTCAACAACAACAGGAGAAAACTATTTCTTACTGGCGCAACAACCGATCCTGAACCTACGTTTGGTTAAACTAATGATTAAGAAAATAATAAATTGTGAAATCGGCAGTGTCTTTGCTAAAAAATCAGTCATGAAGTTTTCAGTATGGCTTTGTTTCTTGTTCACTGCTTTTATCAAATTCAGCAATGGGCAAACACCTGTGGGCTCGTCAACAGCAGTTTATAATGGTGACACTATTGCTTATTACACTTTAAATGCTGTAGATATTTACGGTTTTATTCCGGCAAATGCATCTGATGATGTACGTAAATACATGAAGTTGCGCAGAGATGTTTTGAAGGCATATCCGTATGCAAAAATTGCTTCGGCAGAACTTAGGTTTATTGAAGAGTCTGTTGCCAAAATGACTTCAGAAAAGGAGAAAAAAAAATTCATTAAGGAGCAGGAAAAAATTATGAAAGAGCAGTTTGAGAAAGATTTAAAAAATCTGACCTATACGCAAGGTAAAATACTCATCAAACTGATTGATCGTGAAACAGGGCACACCTCATATAATCTGGTTAAAGATTTACGTGGCTCTTTTCAGGCGTTTTTCTGGCAGGGGATAGCTAAAATTTTCAGTGCAAACCTCAAGTCGGAGTATGACCCTGATAACGCAGATAAAATGATTGAGAAAGTAGTTCAGTCCATTGAAAAGGGAGAACTTCAGGTTAGAAATTAACTTTTAATTTACGCCACTCAAGCGGTTTTATTCTGTATCTTTGCCCGGCAAAAGCAAATACCATGGCTCTTGCATCAAAATCAAACTTACAGGAAGGATTAACATACGATGACGTTTTGCTCGTTCCTGCTTTCTCAGAGATACTACCCCGCGATGTTGATACATCAACTTATTTCTCAAGAAACATAAAGCTCAATGTTCCCATTGTTTCAGCAGCAATGGATACGGTTACTGAATCGGCAATGGCCATTGCTATTGCACAGGAAGGCGGCATTGGTGTACTTCATAAGAACATGACCATTGAGCAACAAACCAATGAAGTAAGGAAAGTTAAAAGGTCTGAAAGTGGTATGATTCATGACCCGATTACGTTACATCAAAACGCAACCATACACGAAGCGCTTGGCATCATGCGCGAACAACGCATTGGTGGTATCCCCATTGTTAATGACAAAAATAAGTTAGTAGGCATTTTGACCAACAGAGACCTTAGGTTCGAAACCGATGAAAGCCGTAAGGTTAAAGAAGTCATGACATCAGGACAGCTGATAACTGTTACAGGGGTAGTTTCACTGCAAAAAGCTGAAGTGATTTTGCGTCAGTATAAAATAGAGAAGTTGCCTGTTGTTGACCGTTCAGGAAAGTTAATAGGATTAGTTACTTACAAAGACATCATAAAATTTAAATCACGTCCCAATTCATGCAAAGACAAGCTGGGGCGATTGAGAGTTGCAGCAGGCATTGGTGTTACAGCAGATATGCTTGATCGTGTTTCCTCGTTGGTAAATGCAGGTGTTGATGCCATAGTTATTGATACGGCACATGGACATTCCAAAGGCGTTATCACTGCATTAAAGTCTGTAAAGAAAAAATTTTCAGGATTAGATGTTATTGTAGGAAATGTTGGTACTGCCGAAGGAGCCAAGCTATTGGTTAAAAATGGAGCTGATGGTGTTAAAGTGGGAATAGGTCCCGGTTCTATTTGCACAACTCGTGTTGTAGCAGGTGTAGGAGTGCCTCAGCTAACAGCCGTTGCTGATGCTGCCTCAGCCATTAAAGGTTCAGGTGTACCGATTATTGCAGATGGTGGTATTCGTTTTACCGGTGATATTCCTAAAGCAATTGCAGCAGGTGCAAATAGCATTATGGCCGGTTCTATGTTTGCAGGTGTTGAAGAATCACCCGGTGAAACCATCATTTTTGAAGGAAGAAAATTTAAATCTTATCGTGGCATGGGCTCCATTGAAGCTATGCGCGAAGGGTCAAAGGATCGTTATTTTCAGGATGCAGAAGATGATATTAAAAAATTAGTGCCGGAAGGCATTGTTGGCCGCGTGCCATACAAGGGAACACTTGCTGAAACGGTTTATCAATTAGTAGGAGGTCTAAGGGCAGGTATGGGCTACTGTGGTGCCAAGAATATTGCTGACTTACAGAAAGCAAAATTTATCCGTATTACACAAAGTGGCGTACGAGAAAGCCACCCGCATGGAGTGACTATTGTTAAAGAAGCACCAAATTATACACGTTAGAAACGATATAATTTATTTTACAGCGTACTTTTATAAGCATCTGCTACACAACTATCGCAATCTCTTTTTTGCTATTTTTATCCTTTATCCTTACTTTCAAAGTCTATCGCATTTCAGGGGACTTTGAAAGGACAATAATATCTTTACAGTATGAAATTTTTTACGTTTTTCAGCTTATTATTTTTGTCGCAATTTATCAGAGGACAAAACTTAGTTTTAAATCCAAG